>JAISNG010000044.1 GCA_031276365.1 Campylobacteraceae bacterium
ACTCTCTACAGCCTTTGCACCCTCTGCCTTGATACCATCCAACACTTCAAAGTAGTTTTGCGCGGCGTCTTGCGGCAAATTTATATCAACCACGGCAAGTTCAGACGCAATTTCGGGGAGTTGTTCAAGTGCAAGATAGATATTATTTTTTAGTTTTAAAATGTCGTCTTGCAGAGTTGTTATATCGTCCAAAGAGTCTATACTGATGATGATTCGTCTCATCTCATTTTGTATCTGTCCGTCTCGTGATTGCGAAAGATGTTTTCTTATCGCAACCTCAATCATACCGTTTCTGTAATCCTCAAACTGTGCTGACCTTATAAGCTCTTTAGCCTCATTTTTATCACCGTCTTTAAAGGCTGTTACTGACGCTTGTAATTTGCTCTCGATGTTATCGTAAAGCGTTTGCCATCTTATATCAAGCTCTTTCTCATCAACGACCGTACTCTCTTCCGAAGATTCGGCAGTTATGACAGCGCCTGATTTTAGTTTCGGCAAAACTTCATCCATATCGGCGTTGAGACTGTTTATCATAGCCTCAATCTCTTTTATATCTGCGCCGTCTTTGATGAGATTTCTGATTTTTGTAAATTTGCGCTCCATGTTCCATGATTTTTTACTTGAAACATTTATCCTCACAGGACCTTCCAGATTTTCAAAAAGTTCAAAATAAGCGCTCTGCGCAACCTCTCTCGCCTCTTCTGTTTTACCTTGCTTATAAAGTTCAAGACTGTTTGCAAAACGCTCTTTTACGCGATTGGTCAAATCCTCATAATCATAAGTCCTCGCATTTAAAATAAACGGAATGGCTAAAAAAAGAAGTAGGATTTTGACTGTTTTTCCCATGAGAACTCCAAAATTAGATATTGATTATCAAAATGATAAAAAATAATATTTAGAATTTTACCGCTTAAAAGCTTTATATCTCATTAAATACGGATAATCATTATCAGGATATTTTACTTGCAGCAAACGATGCTGCAAACATAAAATTTATGATTTTTGGTTTGTCAAAAACTGCAGATAATCGCTGATATTGATAAGCGAAAATGTAACAAAAAATATCATAAGTCCAGGAAAAAAACTAATCCACCACGCTGCGTCTATGACCTCTTTGCCTTCAGAGAGTATATTTCCCCAGCTTATATCAGGCGGCATGACGCCGATGCCAAGAAAGCTAAGACCGCTTTCGGCAAGTATCGCCCCGCTTAACGAAAATGTGAAACTCACAAGAAAAATCGGAGCCAAAATAGGAGCAAAGTATTTAAATATAATTTTTAATTTTGAAACATTTGCGAGCCTCAAGATTTTGATAAAAGGCTGTGAATTTATCGCAAAACTTTCACTCCTGACAAGTCTTGCCATACTCATCCAGCCTGTTATGGATATGACAATGATGATAGTCAGCGCCGAAGCATTTACATAGCTTATCAAGGCGAGCAAAAGAAAAAATGTCGGAAAGGTCAAAAACAAATCTATCATGACCACGATAACCTTATCTGTATTTTTTGCAAAAAATCCAGCGCTTATGCCTACGACAAGACCAATCAGACTTGTTATTGCCGCAGAGCAAAATCCTATCAAAAGCGACACTTTTCCGCCCTCAATGATGCGCGCCAATATATCGCGTCCAAGCCTGTCCGTGCCTAAAATATGTAGATTATTCGGAGCTTCAAGAAGCGCATTTGGGTTCATATCGTAAGGCGAGAAAGGATAGAAAAGCCCGCCAAAAAACGACAACAAAATAACAAAAGCCAAAATCACAAAACTTACTATCGGCGCTTTTTTCATACTCACTGCTTCCTTTCAGATATAAAAACTTATTGAACTATTGCCAAATGTTTTACTTTTGAAAAGCTCAAAATCTTTTATAATTTTCGGCATTTTAAAAGAGCTTATATGCTCAAACGCGGCAATTTTCACTTTTGATTTAGGTAAAGAGCCAAACAGCTCCATCACCTTTTCGTAAATGCCGCTCATTCCATCTCTTGTATCAAACGGCGGGTCAAAATAAAAAATCGCCGCTTCATGCAGACTTTGTGCGATTTGCGGAAGTCTTGTAAATGTATCGTCTAAAAAACAGATGCACTTTGTCATATCCAAACTTTTACAGTTTTCTCTCAAAACACTAAACGCCGCCTTGTCTTTTTCTACAAAATAGACCTTTTTTGCCCCGCGGCTTAACGCTTCAAGTCCCATACTGCCGCTGCCGCCAAATACTTCTATAAAACAGCAATCCTCTATATCAAACTGCAAAGTATTAAAAAACGATGATTTGAGTATTGCTTTTGTGCTTCTTGTCGTCTCTTTTGAGGGTAAAAGCAGCTTTTTACCTTTAAATCTGCCTCCCGTAATTACTGCACATAAATTATTTTGCGCCAACTTTAAACACTTCCTTGCAAAAAATATCGGATAAAATTGTAACATACTTTCACCAGCAGACATACAAAAGATTTTAAAAAAAGCAAAAATAAGGGGTTTATAATCGTTTTTTAAATATCCTATTGATTTCGTACGATTTAAATGATTCGGAGTTTTTATGAAACAAATTTTAATGGGTAATGAGGCTATAGCATTGGCTCTCATGCACTCAAATATTCAGATGGTTTCCGGATATCCCGGCACCCCTTCCAGCGAGATTATCACCAATTATCAAAAATTAATAAACAAATACGGCATAGACGCTTACGCGCAGTGGGCTTCAAATGAGAAAGTCGGCTTTGAGGTGGCATACGCGGGAGCCATAGTCGGCAAAAGAGCATGCGCGACAATGAAACAAGTAGGTCTTAACGTCGCAAGTGATGCGCTTATGAGTGCGGCTTACATAGGAAATACGGGAGCTATGCTTTTGATAAGCGCAGATGACCCGGGATTTTACTCATCTCAAACTGAACAGGACAGCAGAAGTTTTGCAAAATTTGCAAAGATTCCCGTATTTGACCCTGCAACTCCGCAGGAAGCTTACGATATGACAAAAACGGCGATAGATCTTTCCGAAAAATTTCAAACCATAGTTATGCTTCGTCCTGTCATGAGAGTGTGTCATGCAAGAGAGATTTGCGAAGTTGATGAAAATCACGTATTTGAAAGCAAAGATACTGAGTTTAAAAGAGAGATTTCAAAATGGGCTGCCGTGCCGCGCGGCGGGCGGTTTGTTCAAGGACTTGAGCAAATAGAGCGCATAGAGGAGTTGAAACGTTACAATTACGAAATATTTATAGAGCCAAGACTTAAAAACTTAAAAGGCTGTAAAACGCTCTGCCTTACCAGCGGAACGGGAGATGGCTACACAAGAGAGTGTTTGAAGGAAACTGGAGTTGAAGCAGATGTTTTAAAGATTGATATGCCATACCCTCTGCCAAAAAATGAGCTTGAAAAGCTGTTTGAAAAATATGAACAGATAATCGTTTTTGAAGAGAGTTATCCATGTATGGAAGAACAACTCTCAAGCGAAAAAGTACGCGGTAAAATGACGAAAGATGTGCATGTGATAGATGAGTTTACAAAAGAGCGTGTTTTGCAGGCTTTCATAAACACGGGGCTTTACAGCGGACAAAATATCTACAAAAACGACCATTACGATAAAAAACTCTCCGTGCGTCCTCCAAATCTCTGCCCTGGTTGTCCGCATAGGGATATATATTTTGCTATTAAAAAAACTTTTCGCGAAAAAAGCTCCATATTTCCATCCGACATCGGCTGTTATACGCTGGGACTTAACCAAAACGCCATTGATTTGGTTTTGTGTATGGGCGGAAGTATCGGAACTGCCAGCGGTTTTGGCATAGCCGACCCGAAAAAAACAGTAGTAGCAACTATAGGCGACAGCACATTTTTACACGGCGGACTGCCAGCTCTGATAAACGCCGTATATCAAAAACATAAATTTATTTTGGTCATCATGGATAACTCCACAACGGCTATGACAGGTCGTCAGACAACGCCTGAACGCGCCAATCCAAACAGTGTTGATATAAAACGCATAGTCGAAGGGTGCGGAGCTGTATGTTTTGAACACATATACACGCCCAACATCAAAGAGACGATAGCTTTCATGAAAGGATTGAAAAAGGAGCTTGAGAGCGCAAACGGTCCTATAGTCGCGGTTATGAGAGAGTTTTGCATACTTGACAAAGAACGCTCAAAAGAGTTTTTACCAAATAAAAAAGCTATAGTCAATCAAGATAAATGCATCGCATGCAATGAATGCATAAGCAAATACAACTGCCCTGCTTTCAGATATAATGAGGTTGGCAAAGTTGAGATTGATTCGTTTTTGTGCATAGGCTGTACAGCGTGCATAGACGGTTTGTGTCCGACAGACGCATTTGAGTTAGCATAAGGAAAAAAGATGAAATATCAGGTAGTAATAGCTGGTTTTGGCGGTCAAGGCGTTGTATTTTTGGTAAAAGTTCTCTCCATCGCATCAAGCCTCAAAAATGAAAAGTGCCTCGGTACTGAAAATCACGGTATGAGCCAAAGAGGCGGTTCTGTATCGTGCTATGTGAAGATAGGCGATTTTAGCTCTCCTGCGATTGATGAGGGACAAGCCGACTTGCTCATAGCGCTTGAGGGCGACGAAGCTCTTAGAAATATCCAATTTTTAAAGCCCAAAAGCGGCATAATAGCCGTGAACGCCGATGAAAAATTCCCAAAATTAGACTATAAAACGATAAAAATAGACGCATTTTCAAAAGCAAATAAAAACATTTTCAATATACAAGCTTTGAACGTCTATATGCTTGGAATATCGCTTGCAAAAGTGCCAAATTTCCCCTTTACGCAAGACGATATAGAGCAAGCCATACATGTAATGAATGAAAAAGTTGCCGATAAAAATATCATAGTTTTGCGTCAGGCGATAAAGGACGCGAACGAGGAGGAGATATGATTTGGTCGAAATACGAATCTTTGTCACATGACGAGATGTCAGAACTTCAGAGTAAAAGGCTGCAAGAGAGCGTATCAAAGGTTTATGCCAAAGTCCCTTTTTATAGGCGCAAATTTGATGAACTGGGCATAAAACCTCAGGATATCAAAACCATCGCCGATGTATCAAAACTGCCGTTTACAAAAAAACAGGATTTGCGCGACAATTATCCGTTCGGACTCTTTGCCGTTGATAATTCCGAACTTATCAGAATACACAGTTCCAGCGGCACTACTGGCAAACCAACTGTTGTTGGTTACACAAAGTCGGATATAGACGTTTGGGCTGAAGGCGTGGCAAGAGTGCTTACAATGGGCGGCATTACAAAAGACGACATTGTGCATGTAGCTTACGGATACGGTTTATTTACGGGAGGTCTTGGACTTCATGATGGAGCCACGAAAGTCGGCGCAACAGTTGTGCCAAGCTCCGGAGGATTTACATCAAGACAGGCGATGCTTTTAAAGGATTTCGGCGCGACCGCGCTTGCATGCACACCAACGTTTGCGATGCACATTTTGGAAACTGCACTTCATGATGGTTATGAGCCAAAAAAAGATTTCAAGTTAAAAGCGGGGTTTTTCGGCGCAGAACCTACGAGCAGAGGTTTGAAAGAAGAGTTAGCAAAGGGCTTAAACATAAGCTATCACGACATTTACGGACTCTCCGAGATAATAGGTCCTGGCGTTGCGGGCAACTGCAAACACAGCAGAGATTTGCATATCTTTGAAGACCATTTTTATCCCGAGATAATTGACCCACAGACTTTGGAAGTACTGCCATACGGTGAAAAAGGCGAACTTGTCATCACTTCCTTGACAAAACAGGCGCTACCTATCATACGCTACAGAACAGGCGATGTTACGATACTAAATCCACAAATATGCGAATGCGGCAGAACACAAGTGCGTATGAAAAATATCATGGGCAGGGTTGATGATATGCTCATCGTAAACGGCGTAAATGTATTTCCGTCTCAAGTTGAACATGTTCTTTCAAATATTGATGAGATTACGCTCAACTATCAAATCATCGTTGATAAAAAAGGCTACCTTGACAAACTTGAAGTTATGGTTGAAGTTACGGAAGATATGCCTATGGACAGTATCGGAGCGCTTGAAATGGTGCAAAAAAAGATACAAAATGAACTTTTGAGTAATCTTTATATCCATGCAAATGTCAAATTGGTAGAGCCAAGAACCATTGAACGCTCGCAGGGAAAAGCGGTACGCGTCGTTGATAGAAGGAGTCTAAAATGAAATATTTTGTAAAACAGCTTACGGTATTTTTGGAAAATAAACCCGGAGAACTTGCCTCTTTCACGCATATTCTAAGGGATAAAAACGTCAATATCAAATCCTTGATACTAGTAGAATCCACCGAATACGGGCTTGTGCGCGCTATCGTGGACAATCCGCAAAAAGCAAAAGCTGTGCTTGAGAGCGCAGGACTAAGTGTGAGATTTAGTGATGTTTTGGCGGTAAAGATAAAAGATGAAGTGGGAAGCTTTGACAGGATAGTAACGATTTTAAGCAAAAACGGCATCAATATTTTATACACTTACAGCTTTTATTCGTCCAATAGCGGAATTTTCATCTTCAGCGTTGATAATCTACAAAAAGGTGTTGATGTACTTTTGGAAGCAAGGGAAAACGTGCTGGAAGCAGAATATTTTTATGAGTGAGGTTTGGATAAAAGTTTTAACAAGTTAGCATATCTATTTAATTTGAAAATAAAGCATTTATCAATACTCATTTATTAAAAGAGGAATTATTGGAAATAAATAACAGAATGAATTTTGGATATAAAAATAAATTTTCAGGAGCATAATAATGGAATGGATTTTTGAAGGATTAGGAACAGCCCTGATAACTTTAATAATAGGTCTTTTTACTGGTGGCACAATTGGTTATAGAATTGGCATTAAAAAGAGTAAAGTTATTCAAAAGCAAAAAGCAAAAAACGACGCTAAGCAAATTCAAATAGGAAAAGATTTTCATGGCAGATAAGCAAATACAAAAGGCAGGTAACAATGCTCAACAATTGCAAGCAAACAATATAGTAATTAACAACATTGGCATTGATGAAAAGCGTGCAAGAGAGATATGCCAAGAAACGAGTGTATCAGCTGTAAAAACTTACACAGAGGAAGCGTTAAATACAGCAAATGCACGAATAATAGAATTTGAAAATAAACTTCTACCAAAAATAGAAGCAGTTGAAGGTGCATTGCAATCATTTGCAGATCCCAGTTTTCAATTATTATTGATTGAAGCACAAAAAACTGCAGCTGCAACGGAACGAGAAGAAGATTATGACCTACTTTCAGAATTATTAATCCATAGATTTCAAAAAGGAGAAAACAGAAAAATAAGAGCAGGTATCAGTCATGCAGTTAAAATAATTGATGAAATATCAGATGATGCATTGTTGGGGTTAACTGCACTTCATTCTGTTTCTTGTTTTTTCCCTGTAACAGGCGATATAAATCAAGGTTTGACTGATTTAAATGCATTGTTTGAGAAAGTAATCTACAATCAGCTTCCTAAAGACAATGATTGGCTTGATCATTTGGATATTCTAGATACAATTCGCATTAATTCATTTAGGAAATTGAAAAAGATTAAACAATATTATCCAGAACAACTTGATGGTTACATTGCAGCAGGCATAAAAAAAACAAGTGAAAATTATCAAAAAGCAATTGAAATATTAAATAAAGTAAAACTTCCGAATAATATTCTTGTTGAGCATGTATTAAATCAAAATTATGTAAGAATTAATGTAGCAAATAAAAATGAAATTAATACATTTAGCCTAATACAACCAATAATATCTTATGAGGAAAGAAAGATTTATAGAATATCATTCTCAGACGAGCAAAAAAATGCTCTAAAATCTATATATGAATTATATATACAAGATGATAATATTAAAAACAAAAATATTGAGCAGTTTATGATTAAATGGAATAAATTCCCAAAATTGAAAGAATTGCAGGAATGGTGGGACAGTATTCCCCAAAGTTTTAATATTACAATGGTTGGAAGAGTATTAGCTCATGCTAATGCTCAAAGATGCGACAAAACATTACCGTCGCTAAATTAATTCAACAACATATATAAGCTTTTTTCTGCTTCAGCAAATATCCTCAATTACGTCCATTAAATTTATCAATTTTTATAACCAAATGTAGATAGATTGAATTTACAAACTTCTAAAAATATTTTGAATTTGAATTTTTGTATTTCTTGCAAATATCACTCAACTAAAAGGGCTTTTTATTCCATTATTCTTGCGACCGAACGACAAGCGAACGCAAGTAAACGCATATCGTGAGGAAAGGCAGGAATCCACATATTCCGTCATTGCAAAATACGCAGTGTCGTGGCAATCCAGAGCAATAAAAAACCTATTTCTGTCATTCCTGCGCAGGCGGGAATCCAAAAAGAATTTACAATTAAGTAAAATAAACACGAGTGATATTAAACGTTTTATGGATTACTTTTTCTCGCGTATTGTTATGCTTTAAAATCACTTTTGGCTTGGATTTCCGCCTGCGCGGGAATGACGAAATAGAGATACTTTATTTGTTATTTGATTGTGAAAATAACGCAAAACAAGCAATAAATGAGAATGATAAAAAATGCAGATAAATTATCGGTGCGGAAATATAATTGTAGGTTAGCAAAAGATAATGACAAAAAAGCTAAGAGATTAAAAAATCTACTATTTGTTTTTTATATTGTGCGATTAAAAACTTCAAGGCACGCCGTAAGCCGGGTTCTGTCGTGGGCGACTATTTATCTGGGCGTCATTTCGCAATGCCGCTCAAGCGAAGAGTTCAAATATAAGACTAAAACCATCTCTTCTTGCTGCAGGTTGGGTTTACAAAGCCATTTTTATTGCTAAAGACGCTGGTGGGCTCTTGCCCCACCGTTTCACCTTTTCCGCTTTCGCGGTAGTCTGTTTTCTGTTGCACTTTCCCTTGGGTTACCCCAGCCACCTGTTAGGTGGAACCATGTCTTATTGCAGCCCGGACTTTCCTCTAAAGCTAGACTTTAGCAGCCGCCTGTCGTGCCTTGAAGCAAAAATTATATACAAAATCCGCTACGATAACGCTTAACGATATGTTTGACTGTATGAAGTCAAAATAATCACAACGCCCGTAACGATTTGCGAAGCTATCCTTATTCTCTTGCGCCTCGCCGCGCACTAATGGTTCTCATCGCACCAAAAACGTCAATCCCCAGATATCTAAAAACAGTATGATTTACGCCAACTGCGGGCGGGGCCGAATGCAACAATGCAGAAAATTCGCCGCGATAACGCTTAGTTTATTTGTAGTAAAACTCTTTTAAAAAGTCAATGCACTCTTTTATCCAATTTTTCTCAGGACTTTTGAGCTTTTTTTGCCAATTGTCCAAATCAGAAAAGTCAAAATTTACATTCAATCTTCTAAAATTAAAATCCGCATATTTCTTTTTAAGTGACTTTAACGCGGCACTTTGATTTGCGTTTTGCGCTTTATAGATGATTTGCAAAAACTCATACATGAACGCCGAATACTCGCTCTTGGCGGCTATTTTGGAGTTCTCATCGCTAAAAGATGGTTTGATATTGTTGCAAATCTCTATCTCTATTTTATTTGTTACAGCTCCTCCTACAATTCTGATAATATCGGGGTTTGTGGAGTTTTTAAATATGTCTATTATCTTTTGATATGACGCAAATCCGCTTTTAAACTCGCCTAATTTTATATAATTTGTACTAAGCATCATAAGGTTGCCGAGAATTTGATTTTGCATGTATTCGTCTTGATAATTTCCGAATTTGTCCATAAATTTACTACTGATATCAATAGCTTTGCGGTATTCGTCCAACAGCGTATAGTGACGTCCGAGAGTTGTCATCACTCCCGCCAAAGCTATTTTGATATTTTCATTGTCCGTATCGGCAAATCGCGCGATAAATTTTTCAGCCGTCTCTATCTCGCCTTTTGTATCATTTGCGGCAAATGCAATATAACCCTTTCTTAAAAGAGATTTTGACGTTATGAGTTCAATGCCATCATCGTTTGAATTTATAAATTTTGAAATTATGCGTTCATGAGCGTTCAATTCAGCTTTCGTGTCGTTTACCTCGGCGTATGCCAAAGCAAGATTGGACATTGCCTGTGAGGTTATGAGCCTAATCTCACTGTTTGTTGAGTGTTCAAACTTGTCTATCAGTTCATGATAAGCGCCTATCATATCCTGTGTTTCGCCTGAACAATAAAGTCCAAACGCCCGCTCAAACATGCTTTTTGCATTTTGCAAATCCATTTTTTCCTGAAATGTATCGGTATTTGGTACACTCAAAGCGACTGTCAAACTAAGGACAAACAAAAAAAATGCTCTCATTTTTTATCCCTTTAAAATATCTATTTTGGTAATTTTTGCAAAATGAAACGCTGCCATGCAGGAATTTTTTCGCCGTTTTTTCCGATGCTTTTTTCATATTTTTTCTCGTCTATCATCTGCCAATTTTTAAAATTTATCGGAGGGAAAAAAGTATCTGCCTTACCGTTATAATCAACAGTCGTAAGATACAGCCTGTCTGATAACAAAAGAGCCTCTTTGTAAACCTCTCCGCCGCCCACGACAAACGCCTCGTCTTCGCCCCTGCTTTCACAAAACTCTATCGCCTTTTGCAGATTTTCACTCACAAAAACGCCATGCGCACTAAAACCGCTTTTTGATAAAACTACAGAAGTGCGGTTTGGCAGCGGTTTGCCGATAGACTCATAAGTCTTTCTACCCATTATCAGATGGTGTCCCATGGTAAGCTCTTTAAAAAGCTTCAAATCCTCAGGAATGTGCCACAAAAGTCTGTTTTCAAGCCCTATCTGCCAAGCTTTGCCAACAGCTACGATGATGGAGAGCCTCATACGGCAACCTCCGCTTTGATGTGAGGGTGAGCTTCGTAATTGAAAAGTTCAAAATCCTCAAATTTAAATTCAAAAATATCTTTTACATTTGGATTTAGTCTCATCTGCGGCAGTGCGAAAGGTTTGCGTCCAAGCTGCAAATCAGCCTGCTCAAGGTGATTAGCATAAAGATGCGCATCGCCAAAGGTATGGATAAAATCGCCAAGTTCAAGCTCGCAAACCTGCGCTATCATCATCGTCAAGAGCGAATATGACGCGATATTAAACGGCACTCCCAAAAATATATCGGCACTTCTTTGATAAAGCTGGCACGAAAGCCTGCCCTCCGCTGCATAAAACTGAAAAAGTGCATGACATGGAGCAAGAGCCATCTTGTCAAGTTCTGCGACATTCCATGCACTTACGATAATGCGGCGGCTTGAAGAGTTTGTTTTGAGCTGTTTCACAACTTCGCTTATCTGGTCAATACTCTTATTGTCAGCTCCCCTCCAGCTTCTCCACTGCGCGCCGTAAACAGGTCCCAGATTGCCCTCTTTGTCAGCCCACTCATCCCAGATTTTCACGCCGTTATCTTTCAAGTATTTTATATTTGTATCACCTTTTAAAAACCACAAAAGCTCATGTATGATGGATTTTAGATGGCATTTTTTAGTCGTAATAAGCGGGAAGCCCTCATTTAGGTCAAACCTCATCTGATAGCCGAAAACCGAATATGTCCCCGTGCCTGTTCTGTCCTCCTTGAAAACTCCATTTTGCCTTACATGATGCATCAAATCAAGATACTGTTTCAAGTTATTCCTTTGTCAAAAACTTCATTATTTTAACCAAAAAAGCTAAAAACTAATATCAATTGTGCTATTATTCAAAAATTTCTTCAAGGAGACAATATGCAAAAAAGTGCTGCGCTCATCATAGGAGTGTTTTTCGTGGTCGGACTTTTAGTCCTTGGTCTTAGTATCAAAAGCGGGTTTCAATCTCAACCACAAGAGTTTGAAAAGCCTGAAGCTATTATAGCCGTAAGCGGTTCGGCAAGTAAAGTTATCAGCGCAAACGGCGTTTCATGGTCATTTGAAATCGTCAGTTCAGCCAATACTTTAAACAAAGTTTTGGAAAAAAGCGCAAAAGATAAAGAGACTTTAAAACAGTTTTTCGTAAATGCAGGAGTGTCTGAAAAGGATATAATCTTCAGCAACTTGCAGATAATAGACGCAAAAAACAGCAATGAAGCTTACTACGGCGCTCAAGGCAGTAATTTTATAGCGGAACAAAGCGTATTAATACAAGTTTACGATATAAATTCGCTCAAAAATGCCCAAAGCAATCTCTCTGAACTTTATAAAGCTGGAGTTGCACTCAAGTATCAATACAAAAACGATTATTTGCAAATCAAATATTTTTACGATACGGATTATGGGCAGGAGTTGATAGATGAAGCTTTTGCCAACGCCGAAGCTGCTGCGCAAAAAATCGCCGAAAAGTCAAACAAAACACTGAGCGGCTTGGATAATATTTATGTGGACAATATTGATTATGACTACTCGAACGAATATTTGCCGATTAAGCAGATTACCGTGAAAGTAAACGCCTCATTTTTGGCTAAATAAAAGATTTTAACACAGGCGGTTTTTCCGCCTGTTGCGTTTTACATCTGGAAGCAGGCTTTCAATGGCAGATGGTCTGAAAAACCTCTAAAATTTCCTTTCGGCGTATTCTTAGAATTAAGCAGATAATCTTCTCTAAATACAGAAAAACTCTTTTTGGCGTATCTTAACCCACCATCTCCCAAAAACGCATTTGTGAGCAAAATCCTATCAAGCGCATTACGCTCTTTTTTATAGACATAATTCCATCGTTTCTTTTTAGAAAGTTCGTTCCACAAGTCATAAACGCTATCTTTTAAGGCGCTTTCAAGCGGTGAATTTTCATAATCAGGCGTATTAAAATCA
>JAISNG010000089.1 GCA_031276365.1 Campylobacteraceae bacterium
CCCATATAAACCCTGCTGAATATATTTGACGAATCATAGAATATTGAAATATTTCCTGCCGAATTACTGCTGATGATATTGCCGCCGCTGACATAACCCGCAATCCCGCCCACATAAAAGTCGTATAGTAAAGTGGAGACATTCACGGAAATTTTTCCTGCAAAACTGCTATTGGTTATGTTGCCGCCGCTGATATAACCTGCAATACCGCCTAATGATCCGCTTCCAACTGTTGTCGATATGCCCTCGTCGGCAGTCTCTATCCCAAGATTTTTGACCGTTCCTTCGTCAATGTATCCGAAAAGTCCGATATATTGTATAGAAGCAGCGTTTATGTAAAGCTCTTTTACTTTGAAACCGTTGCCGTTCAAAATACCCGTAAATGGATTGCCGTCGTCTCCGACAGGTTCCCAACCCGTTGTTTCATCTAAAGTTTCGTCTGTCAATGAAATATCGTTCATGAGAAGATAATTGCCGTTCAAATCGTCTCTTATATTGTACAATTGCGTTTCATTTCGTATCTCATGAACGCTGGGAATGGCGTAAAAATTGACGCTTTGAGTTGCATTATAGCTTGCTGTCGGCAGATTTGACTCTGCTACATACCATGTATAGCCGCTTTGCAAATCCGCAAGATTGTAAACTTTAGCGTCAACTTTTACGGTTTTTATCAAATCAAGATTATCATCATAAAAGCTTACAGAGTAAGTTACGGGCGGCGTAGAAGTATTTTCGCCTCCTCCGCAGCCTGTAAAAATAATAACGCTTACAATGGATACAAACAGCGCTGAAAGTTTTGATAAATTTCTCATCGCAGACTCCTTTCTGTGAATGTTATTTACGAAAAATTAAGTTATGGCTATTATATCAAAAATTAAGCAAAAAGAGGCTTTTTGCGCAATGGATTTTAAATACATTTGCAGTATGAGTTTGAATGAAAAAAGTTATTAATTTAGAGTTGTAAAGTCAAAAAAATGCTGATAGAGCAAAGCCGTGAATGAAAAATATACGGCTTTGCTTCGCATGTAAAAACAATTTTGTTTATAAAATTTTATAAACTATATATTGATTTATATCTTAAAAATATAAATTTCTACTCTATATGCAAAATACTTTTTATTATTTTTCCTTTGGAGTCTTTTTCTATTCTGCGCCAGCTTGAGTTGTCATTTAAAGTTATCCAGCGTCTCTCTTCGGCTCTGTAAAACCAATCTTTGTCATTTTGGTAGAAAATCTGCTTGTTTGCAGTCTCATGAATGTTTAAAATTTCATTTGAGTGAGAGTTTTTCTCGTCATGATCCACAGTTGCTCTTTGACCCATTTCCGAATATATTTGATGTAAATCCAAAAGCAATGTATTTACATCTTTTGACATTCTCGTTACATTTAAACCTATTTTTTTGGCTTCGTCGTAGAGTATCGGATACGCATGCGAAGGGTATTTTGAATTTAATGTATTTGCTATTTGCTTGATAGCGTCCTTGTCTTTCATATGAGTTGATAAAATCTCTTCGCAAAGCATTATGGAAAGACTCTCAGCTCTATCCACCGCACCTATCACCAACGGATGCACATGTCCAAAAAGGAACTGATATGGATTTGTAGCTATATCGTTTTTTGTGGCATGTTTTTCCCATAATTTAACAGTTCTGTTAAGCTCATCCAAATTTACGCTGACGCGGTTATTATCTCTATCAAGCGGCGACAAATCATGCGTTAGCGATGTATCAACAGCCGTTAAAAACGCAAGCGGTCCCATCTGTATTTCGTCTGCGCCGATAGCAAGCATAGTTGCGGCAGATGCGCACTCAAGCGGAACGATAGCTACGATATTGCCGGCGTATTGTCTTAAAAGATTTATCATTCTTGAAGATGATTGACCGTTTCCTCCGCTGCTGTTTATAAAAAGATAGATTTTATCCTGTTTGCCGATATTTTCCAATATCTCATAAAGCACAATTACGTCATTTTGACAAACACCGCCTCTGAAACTATTCCAATATGCTATGACCGGAGCATCAAAAATAACTGATAACTCTTTTATGATTGCCTGTGTTTTATCAAAAAGAACGGGCGGTTCTTTGATTTTTGTTTCACTATTAAACATTTTACCCCTTTGGAATTTATATAAAGATGCTAATTGTATCTAAGTAAATATATAAATGAAATATTCAAACGTGTAAAATTTCTTTACACGTTTGAGGTTAAGACTATTTGTTTGTATTGATGAAGATTACGTCAACTCTTCTGTTTGCCGCTCTTCCCTCTTCGGTATCGTTAGGTTTTAGAGGTTTATCTTCTCCAAAAGCTTTAGTTTCGATTCTATTTGGTGTTACGCCGTATTCAACGAGTTTGTTTTTGACGGCAGATACTCTTTTCTGTGAGAGCTTGATATTGTACCATTTGCTGCCAAGCGAGTCTGTATATCCTTCGGCTCTGACTTTGATGGCATCAAAACCTTCGAGTTTATCGGCTATCAACTTAACGGCTTTTACGCTCTCATCTTTCAACTCTGCGCTGTCAAAGTCAAAATATGCCACAGGAGCTGCGAATAGAATTTCAACTCTTCTGTTTGCCGCTCTTCCCTCTTCGGTAGCGTTTGTTTTAATAGGCTGCTGCAGACCGTATCCGTCCGTATCAATCTGATTTGGAGAGATGCCGCTCTTAATAAGCTCATTTTTGACTACATTTGCTCTTTTCTGAGAGAGTTTAAGGTTATACCATTTGCTTCCTACGGCGTCCGTATGTCCTTCGGTTTTTACTCTAACATTTCCAAGATTTTCCAAATCTTTTGCGATTGCATCGGCAACGCCTGCATCTTTTTCTAAAATGCGCACACTGTCAAAGTCAAAATTGTAATATCTGTGTATATTTGTCGAGGCAGGGTCAAAGTTAGGAATACTAAGCGCCATTGCTTTAAGTATGGTTTCTTCCAGTTCGGTTCTGTTTTCCTGCGGTACTTCTTGCTGCGGCTGTTCCGCAACGACGATATCTACCTCAGGCTCATCAGCGGTTGTAACTGTTTCGTTCGTTTCCACAATCACTATCGTTTCAACTGTTTGATTTTGTTCTGCGTATAAATCTCTTAAAGATGGCGGAGTTACAACAACAGGTGTAGGTTCAACCACTTCAATAATAGGTTGTTCATCTTTGCCGCCAAATGGAATACCGAAGCCAAGTGTATAAAATATGTTGTCCGAAGCCTCTTTTTTAAATTTAAGCGCGTGTCTTACTTCTGCTCTTAATGAAAAATCATTGTAAGGATAAAATTTAAATCCAACTCCGTATTGTCCGAAAAATCCGCCTTGATTATCAAGCGCACTGTTGGCAATATCCTCATGTCCTACGCCCAAAAGCCCGTAAACAGAGGCTTTACTGTGCGGAACAATTTGAAAGCCTTTGATGATATTTAGATATAGTCTGTTTATATCAGTACTCTCGCCGCTGTAAAATTTTGCATCTTTTGAATAATCATATCCGAACTCTATCTGGTCTATAATTTTACTTAGTTCAAGACCAACTCTAATGCCGTAAGTAAAATGATCATCAAATTTATCGGCATCCATCTGATGCACACCACTCACTACAGGCGTTATCTCATTGACTCCGGCAACCGCAACCATTGCGCATGCTGCGAGTGATAATAAAGTTCTTTTCATTTTCGTGACCCCTTTAAATTCAAAAGCAAGATTTAAAACACAGTATTATATAGAAAAGTTTTTTAAAAATAGTTTTATAGAACAATAAAATTAAATTTTTATATCTGTTTTTTCTATTATTTCATCAATTTCAATATCTTTTTGAGAGTTTTAAGCGGATATTCATGCTTAAGCTCCCATTTGTCAGAAACCGAGTCTATATTTTCGGCAATCATACCAATATCCTTTCCGCTTACGCCAAGCTCTTTCAGCGTTACGGGTGCACCTATTTTTGCAAACCACACCTCAAGTGCAAGTATGCCCTCATACGCGCTGTTTTTTTTGAATATTTTTTTTGCAAACCGCTTTGTCTGTTTCCGCTCTGTTTTGTAAAACCACTTAAGCCATGCTGGCAATACTACCGCCAATCCCGCCCCATGAGGCACATTGTATATTGCGCTTAATGAGTGTTCTATCATATGGTTTGGAAATGAATAATTTCCAACCCCCAAAGATGTAAGCCCGTTTAGCGCCCATGTAGCGCATAGGGCAAATTCGCTTCTTGCATTTATATCATTGGGATTTTCAAGTATCTTTTCAGTTGCGCTAATAGCGCTTTTTACTATGTTTTCGCAAAATCTGTTTTGTATTTTAGGATGTTCTTCGGCTGTAAAATAGACCTCCAGTACGTGAGCTATGATATCTACAGCCGAATATGCGATGTATTTAAAATCTAAAGTCAGCGCTAATGCGGGATTTACAATAGATACTTTCGGATAAATCAAATGCGAATGAAAAGAAAGTTTCTCTTGCGTCTTTTCATTTGTTAAAACAGAACCCGCGTTCATCTCGCTTCCAGTGGCGGAAATCGTCAGTATTGTATATAACTCCAGCGCATCTGCGGGATTTTTGCCCTCGTAAAGTTCCCACACATCGCACTTTGATGCTGCCGCTGCCGCTATGGCTTTACTCTCATCTATAACGCTTCCGCCGCCGACAGCAAGAATGGCTGTCGCATCTTCTACTTTTAACACTCCCTCTCTCGCATGAGAAAGCAAAGGATTTGAACTTACTCCGCCATGTTCTGTAAATTCTATATCCGCGCTCTTCAAAGACTCGCAAATCTCATCATACAAACCTGTTTTTTTGATAGACGAACGCCCGTAAACAAGTAAAACTTTTGAGTGTCCGTCGGCTTTTAGTATATTGCCTATCTGCACCTGCTTGCTGCCAAAAATAGTCCTGACAGGATTATAATAGTTAAACTCTTTCATAAAATCCTCCGTAAATGTAGTTTTGTAATCTAATTATAGTCATAATTTTATAAAAAAGATAAAAACTGCCTGCAATGTAAAAGAAAAATGAGTTTACATTGGCTATAATCCGTTATTTTTATACTTTTGGATTTGATTTTATGAGCATTTTTGAAATTGCCGAAATTTTTGGAATTATTGCATTTGCGTTAAGCGGATTTTATATGGCAGTAAGAGAAAAGCTGGATTTGCTGGGCATTTTTATAGCGGCTTTCCTAACGGCTCTTGGAGGCGGTATAATAAGAGATGCCATAGCTGATAAGATGCCATATACTTTTACTAACATTTTGCCTGCATTTTTGGTCATAAGCGTGGTTATAGCGGCGATTTTGCTAAGGCTCAAAAAACACGACAAGCTGGAACAAGCACACGTATTTGTCGTAAGCGATACGCTAGGGCTTGTTTCGTTTACTATCTCAGGTTCGCTTGTAGGCATTGATGCTGGTTTTAATGTTTTTGGGATTATTATGCTTGGATTAATAACGGCGGTGGGCGGAAGCTGTCTTAGGGATATACTTTTGAACAAAATACCGTT
>JAISNG010000013.1 GCA_031276365.1 Campylobacteraceae bacterium
CAGGTGTGATATGAGCATAGATATAATGGCTTCGTTGGTGGAGTATCAAGCGTATGGGTATTATATTTTGCTGACTTTTTTGGTGGTTATATTGTACTGGTATATTTTTCACCTTTACAAATCCGAAAAAAGCGGCAGAAGAGATTATGAGCAATACGGCAAGATAGCTCTTGAAGATAATATCTTAGACGAGCCTGTAGAATCCATGCCTGTCAAACAAAGCAAAATTGAACAGCGAAGGGGAGCAACAAAATGAGTTGGCTTAGCGAATATTATGGTTATATCAACTTACTTGCAATTGCCGGCGCGGCGGCTACCGTACTTGTTACGGCATTTGTAGTGTCTATATATTTTAAAAATATTAAAAGCGCTAAAAAAAGCGGTGAGTTGAGTGAAGATAGTTGGGACGGCATCAAAGAGTATAAAAATCCTTTACCTCTTGGATGGGCAGTCTCTTTTCTTATCCTTTGTATATGGGCTATTTGGTACATGCTCGCTCCTGCGGGACTGCCTTTTACATATCCTCTCGGGGCATATTCTCAAATTGGAGAGTATAACGAAGAGGTAACAGCCTATAATAAGAAATTTGCATCACAATGGCAAAATGCTGATGAAGCTACTTTGGTAAATATGGGCAGAAGCGTATTTTTTGCGCAATGTGCTCCATGCCATGGGCTTGATAAAAGCGGTATCGGCGGTAAAGCTGCCGATTTGACTGCATGGGGAACTGAAGCGGCGGCAGTGAACTCTGTCGTACATGGTTCCAAGGGAATGAATTATCCTCTTGGCGAAATGGCTCCGCTTCTTGGCGGACTTGTTGAAGATGAGGCTACGGTAAGACGCGCTACGGCATATATGGTAAAATATATCGCGCAAATCAAGCCTGTTTCGCCTGCCGACGAAAGCACAAAAGAGGCAGAGTATGCGGCTTGGGAGATTTGTGCTTCATGCCATGGATATGACGGTGCAGGTATGGAAGCAGCAGCTCCTGACTTGAGAAACTACGGTAAAGCCGCTTTTATTACAGAAGTACTTAACCGCGGTAAAGATGGTTATATTGGCAATATGCCTGCGTTCAACGACGGACGTTTGACCGATATCCAAAAGCAAGCCGTCAGCGCTTATGTGCTTTCGGACGAACAGTAAGGAGAAAAATAATGGAAAATACAAGCAGACATATTTTTCACATTCACGGCATCACGGGTATGTTAATAGCTACGGTTCTATTGCTTTCAATCTTGGCAGGATTAACATATTTGGGTTTATTGACACAACAAAGTGTTGCCGACAAACCGTATAAGTTCGTAGATCCTCAAAGCATTCAGATGAACAGCTATGAGAATGCGGCTAAACGAGTAGTGGCAGGAGAGTAAAATGGAAAAATTAGTTAGCGCTTTAATAATAGTGGCACTTATAGCGATTGCCGCTTTGATGGCTTATGCCGTTTTAACTCCAAACCACTTGGTTGTTGTCTGATGACATTATCGGACTTTTTTAAAGGCAGTCGTCTTATGACGGCTGCCTTTCTTTTTTTTATTCCATTTTTACTGCAGGCTAAAGATTATGTTATCAGCAATGAAAACAACATCATCGGACAAAAAACCGCCGAACAGATAAACGAAATAGGTGAGGAGCTTTACGAAAAAGACGGCATAAATGCTTATGTCTTTTTGGCTGGAAATACGGGTAATATTTCCGCAGAAGAGCATATAGATTTGATTGCCCAAAAATTAGAATCCCCATATGTGCTTTTGGTAATGTTTTCCGAAGATAAAATCATAGATATTATCAGTTCAAGCAAAGAGATAGAAAATAAATTTGATAAAACTCAGATACTCAGTCCGTTTCCAACGTATGGGACGATTAAGCCGCTTTTGAGCGTCAAAAGAGATGCGGACAAATTTTCGGCCGCCATACTTAACGGTTATATTGATATTGCTGTGCAAATTGCAAAGAGCGATAACAAAAAGCTTGAAAAAGCCCCCGACAACAGCGCCAATAAAATCGTACTGCGCTCTATAGAGTTGATAATCTTTGCCATATTGGCGGCGGCTATTTTTATTTATACATACAGAAAGGTAAAATATCATCATGCAAAAAAAGAGAAGTAAAAACTATTGGCCTCATGGCATCATTATAAGTCTTTTATTGATTGTATGCGCCTGCATTTATACTATAGTAGAAGCGGTAAGGTATCCTGTAGAGTTGGATACATATTATTTTGACACAAAACAAAATGTAGATAGAAATTACGACAAGATAAGAGCTTCGCAAGAGAATTTTGATAAAAAATATACCGTCTTTTTTGAAATCAACGGTGCAAAAAACGGCAGTTTAACTGTCGGCGGCGATAACAGCGCAAGAGTTGTTATAAATAGTAAAGATAAAGGTACATGCGACATTGATGCCGATGTGAAACTTCTTTTAACAAGGCCTGAGACAAACGACTATAATCAAAATCTTACATTTACAAATACCGAAAAGTGCAGATGGTTTTTTGCTCCAGTAACTATAGAAAAAGTCGGACGATGGCAGTTTCAAACTAAAATTACAATCGGTGAGGATATTGGATTTTTTACTCATGAAACAAATACTACAAACTTCCAATAAACGACGCGTTATGGTATGAGCGATTACATATCGTTGATTGCCAGATTAAGTATAGGCGCATTGATGGGTATATTTGTTATCGTGCTTACCAATGTAATCAACAAATACAGCGGCAAAACAATCTATCCCGTTTCACAGCGGATATTGGCGTTTATTTTGAGTTTTGTTGTTCCGTTAGTCGGAATTATTTTATCTATTGCATTGGGCATTAAACTGCTTATTCTTCATTATAAACGTGAGAGAGAAAAATAACCGCAAATATGAGATTTGCTTTTTTGCAAAAATTTATTTAAGCGCAAAACAAATCTAAATAGCTAAAATAATTCTTATTAAAACCAAAGCAGAGTTTATGATAGAGATTTTTTCTACTTCAAGGCAGGTTAGAGAGTTTTACGAATCATTTTCCAAAACCAATCAACTCCTGCCAAAAGCTATCACCATAGCCGAATTTGAATCAAAAGCATGGATTGTGCCTGACTTCATGCAAGCCGATAACGATACAAGGATGCTTTTGATGCGCGAAGCCGCGTCGTTTGAAAACTTTAAAAAGCTAAAAATTCCGCATGAATTTATGGTATTTTTGCAAAATTCCGAGTATATTTTCAGATTTTTTGAAGAGCTGGCAAACGAAGAGGTGGAGTTAGACGAGCTTGACATGAGCGATACTTATGCCGAATTTAGCGAACATATTGCGATATTAAAGGAGCTTTTGGCAAGATATCGCGCACTTTTGCAAAAAAACTCTCTTTATGACGCGATTACTCTGCCAAAATCAGCTCTCATCAACGAAGCTTATCTCTCATCTTTGGGCGTGATTAGAATCCATCTTGAGGGATATTTGAGCGCATTTGAACTGCGGCTTTTACGAGAGAGCAGAAAATTTTGCGATATTTATATCGTAACTCCGATAACTTCGTACAACCAAAAAGTGAAAAAATGGCTTGAAAAAGAGGGTATCACGACCTCTTCGGACACTTTAGCTGAGTGCTGGCTAAATGAAGCAAAATTGATAAAGGAAATGAAACTTTACGATAAAGCGCCGAAAATTTTTTACCAATCCTTCTCCTCCGCCGTTCTTGAAAGTGCGTTTGTTTTTGAAAAGATAGAGATGATGGTAAATTTGGGTATTGCGCCGCAAAATATAGCCGTTATACTGCCTGATGAAAGCTTTGCCGCTGTATTAAGACAATTTGACAGATTCGGCAATTTGAACTTTGCCATGGGCTTTAACATGAGAGAAAGTTTTTATTTTAAAAGAGTGCAGGCGGTTTTGAAAAAACATGCACAAAACGGCGAGATAGAACATGAAAAGCGCGTTAAACGGCTTGATATTGACGAAAATATATATGATGATTTGTCAAAAAAGATAACGGCGGCGGAAGTTGAGTTAAAACTCAAAGCTTTCATTAAGGAAAACGACCCAAA
>JAISNG010000093.1 GCA_031276365.1 Campylobacteraceae bacterium
TGTTTTTGCGTCATTCAAAGATTCAAAGCGCTTCGCAAAATATACATAAAGCGTCTATTTTTTCGTCAAAACCTCTTCAGGCGAAGTCTTAGCGAGTTTAGCACGACTGTTACGGAGCTTATACTCATCGCTGCGCCTGCGATTGCCGGAGTGAGCGTGATGTTTGCAAGATAAAAAACCCCGCCTGCCAACGGAATGCCGATGATATTGTAGATAAACGCCCAAAAGAGATTTTGTTTTATCACACGAAGCGTTGCGCGGGAGAGTTCAATACTTTTTTTGACGCTGGCAAGTTCATTGTTGATGATAATGATATCGCCAGAGTTTTTCGCTATGTCAGAACCGCTGTTCATGGCTATGCCTATATCGGCTTGCTTGATGGACAAGGAGTCGTTTATGCCGTCCCCCGTAAACAGTACGAGCCCGTTTTTTTGAAGCAATTTTATCTTTTCAAGCTTCTCATGCGGCAAAACTTCGCTTATGACGTTTTCTATGCCGATATGTTTTGCCAAAACAGAAGAGGGCGCTTGTTTGTCGCCTGTGAGTATTATTGGTTCTATGTTTTTTGATTTTAAATAGCCGACAAGCTCTTTTGCGCCGCTTTTTATCTCATCTTCAAAGCAAAAAACCCCCGCGATTTTACCGTTCAAGCTTGCCCACACAGTGGTTTTTGTACTTTCTTGAAAATCTAAATCTATATTTAGCAGTTCCATGAGTTTAGCGTTACCTGCGGCTACGCTTTGATTTTGATATATGCCTGTTATGCCAAAACCAGGTTTTATCTGTATATTTTGGATATCATAACTCTCATTAACTCCATTTTTTTTGGCAAAGTCCACTATTGCGCGCGATATCGGATGTTCGCTTTTGGCTTCCAAAGAGGCGAAAATACCAAGCAGTTTTTTATCGTCAATTGTGCTTTGAGATACTTTTATATCTCCTTTTGTAAGTGTGCCTGTTTTGTCAAAAACGGCAAATTTTATTTTTGAGATAATCTCCAAAACTTCAGGATTTTTGATAAATATCCCCTCTCTTGCACCGACTCCAACTCCACTTACTACGGCAATCGGCGCGGCAAGTCCGAGTGCGCATGGACACGAAATGACAAGAACGGATATAGAACAAAGAACCGCCATTTGCATGTTGCCAAGTGCGCTCCACACGATAAATGTAACGACTGATACCGCAATGACTGAAGGCACAAATACGCCCGCGGCTTTATCTGCAAGCCTTGCTATTGGCATCTTTTTGTTTTCAGCTTCCTTCAAGAGTTTGATAATTTGAGAAAGCACTGTATCCTGATACACTTTTTCAACTCTTATATGCAAATATCCGAGTTTTAGTGTTGTGCCTCCGATGACTTTGTCGCCTTTTTGCGTGAATTTGGGCAGAGGTTCGCCGTTTATCATTGAAGCGTCTATATCACCTTCGCCGTCTATAACAGTGCCGTCAAGCGCGATGTTTTGACCCGATTTTACCTCTATGATGTCGCCGATTCTAATCTCTTCCAAGGCAATCTCTTTGCTTCCGCCGTTCTTCATCAAAAGCACTTTTTTGGGTGTCAGAGAGAGCAGCTCTTTCATGAAGCCGACAGCTTTAACTTTGGCTTTTACCTCAAGATATCTTCCGAAAAGCACAAACGTTATAATCATCGCTGCGCCGTCAAAATAGACAAATCTCATATTTTCAGGGAAAAGTTCGGGCAAAACAGACACAAAAGCGGAGTAAAAATACGCCGCACTTGTGCCAAGAGCTACCAGCACATTCATGTCAAACGTTTGGTTTTTTAAGGCTTTAAAAGAGTGCGCATAAAAACTGCTTCCGCATCCAAACTGCACTGCGCTTGCCGCGATAAATATTACAATACCAGCCATTAAATGAGATAAGCCTATGTGATGTGCGAAGTGCAAAAAGAGTGTCAAAACAAAAGCGAGGAGAAGTTTTAAAAGAAGTATTTTTGTGCCGCCGCTTTCATCTTGTTTCAAGACTTTGTAGCCGATTTTTTCTATCTTTGCCTCTATTATCTCCTGCGAAGTTTTTTTGTCATCGTATATGAAAACGCCTTCTCCTGCGGCAAAATTTACATTTGCTTCCAGCACGCCGTCTATCTTTTTGACGGCTTTTGTGATGGCGTTTGAGCAGTTTACGCAGCTCATTTCACCAATTTGCAAAGATATTTTTTTGTCTGCCATTTAACTTCTCTCCAACTCCTCTATGATTGGAAATCCTATCTCATCCATCTCTTTTTTGAACGCCTCCTCATGTTCTTTGCTTTCAAGATTTACACTGATTTCGCGCGGCTCCTTGTCCAAAAATACATCTATGTCGCCAAATTCATCGCTTAGCAAATTTAGTATCGTGTCGGCACATTTTTGGCAGTGAATATTTTCTACCGAATATCTTATTTTCATCTTTTTTCCTTTGAATATTTTGCGGATAATAGCATAAAAGTTATAAAAATAGTGCGCAAAAAAGATTCAAATTATTTTGCTGTGTTTTTGATATTTATGCTTTCGCGTGAAATTAAAATAAAAGGATTATGTTACATCCTGTCATTTTTGCAGTTGAGCGACAACCTTATACATATGGCATTTTCTACTATGTTTAGGTTTGTTTTACCTTTTGCCAATGACCTCCCCCGTCATTCCCGCTACTAAACGATAAGCAGAATGTGCATATTTCAATGAAAAATAAAATCTCCTCTTCCGTCATTCTCGCACGAACGATACGACGTTAGTCGTTATCGTGAGGCATGCGGGAATCTAAATTAAATAAAAAAGA
>JAISNG010000110.1 GCA_031276365.1 Campylobacteraceae bacterium
AAAATGAAACTAAAGAAAAACATGAAAAGCGATTTTGACGAGCTTTTAAAAGAGGATGGTGTTTTTGATGAAGTCAATGATATAGCGATAAAAAGAGTAATCGCTTATCAATTGGAACAAGAGATGAAAATCCAAAACATCACAAAGACTAAAATGGCTGAGATGATGCATACAAGCAGAGCGGCAGTCAATCGCTTGTTAAATCCCGATAATAAGTCATTGACTTTGGATACATTGCAGTCAGCGATAAATGTATTGGGCAAAAAACTACATATTGCTATCGTGTAAAAATATCGGCGAAAATAACGCCGTTCCCGTATAAAAATATCGCAAAAAATACATATATTTTTTGATTATTTTCATATTTTATACCATAAAACACTTGACAAGTATAGTATATTTTACTACATAATCAAATTTAGCCCGCAATAATTAACGGGCTTTTGTTAAATTGCGCTAATAGCAAATCACTTTATGGCTTATTGCTATCAAATATAATTCCATTTGCCGTCAAAATATTAGCAGTTTGAGACGGACTGTCTGGCATATTATTTGCTGTAACGATAGCTCCTCCAAGTACGTCTAACTTTATGGGATAATCAGCGGAATCTATAGTTGGGTTTGGAATATATGCGGTTCCGCCTGTTATTCTTATTGGGGAATATGGTGCCCCACTTCCTCCATATGGTTGAGTAGATACAAAAGTACTATTGGGCAAATTAATATAGGCAGACGTTGTATACAATGGACCTGTTCCTGCTTGAAAAGTATTAGATGAACCGACAACAGATGAATTGGCGGCCGCAAAAATAATGAAGCTTAGATTGCCGTTATGTATAAAAGATTTTGATGCACCAAAGAAAATAGTACTACCGTTTTCCAAAGTAAACATGACACTATTAACTCCACCATTAATTGTTATAGATTGATTGAAAATCGGAGTTTTTGCATTATTTATAACAAAAATATATTGCCATGAACCGCTCGTTGTTCCTGTTGTTACGGCATCTTGACCTGTTATTTGGCACCAAGACAAATCAACATTTTTGATTGTAG
This sequence comes from Campylobacteraceae bacterium, assembly GCA_031276365.1. Classification (GTDB taxonomy): domain Bacteria; phylum Campylobacterota; class Campylobacteria; order Campylobacterales; family Campylobacteraceae; genus JAIRKW01. The sequence continues at coordinate 1,057 of JAISNG010000110.1, forward strand.
TAGTTCCTGACAATGAATAACCAGACAACAATTGAATTGTTCCTGTAACACCATTTGTATGCTGTAAAGCAGAAACATAATTTAATGCTGACTGCAAAGAAGGATAGTCTCCATTTGCGCCTACTGTGATTGTAAAATCATTTATGGCTTTTTCCATTTTTATCCTTTAATGAATATATTGGGATTTTAATCCGCCGCTACTCACACAAAAAAGTTATTCATAGGCAACTCCTGAAAAAATTTGTATTATTGTAATATATATAAATAAAAATTATCTAAAAACGATGAATTAATTGGTTCATCACAATTTATATTTTATGCTTCAAGTGAGGGCGGTTAGCCCTCAAATTCAACCGATATTTTATAGCCTGAGCCGTCAAAGCTGTGCGATATGCTTATGGCTGTAAATTCTCGGTTGATTTCATTGATTTTAAATTTTTGACCGACGCGGAACTCTTGCCCTTGCGTTTCCAAGTTTCCAGTTACGCCGCCGCTTTGCAGGTCCCTAAGCTTTGCCTCTCCTATTTTTATAGCTTCGGTGTCGGATTTTGGTTCGCTTATCCTCATTTTATATATTTGCGTTGTACCGCTGCCTATTTTTAACTCTTTAATGACGCCTTCGTTTTTATCTTTCCACTCTACTATAACTGCATCATATACATTTCGGTTTGCATCGGTAATCTCCAAGGAGTATAAAGAGTCAAGTGCAAGCTTTTTAATCGTCAGAGCATTAGTAGAACCGATTGTTCTAACTTCATCAATTTTTACACTTTTATCTCTAACATAAATCGTATTGTTTTTTTGAAAAATACGAAATCCAAACTTGTATCCCAATAAAGTTAAAAATGCCATATTCGGCGTGTTATTTTGCAATTCTGACGCAATTGCACACTCTTTTGCAGACGCAGGGATATCAAAGTCCAATTTTTCCTCTTCCGCAATTGTTTTTACGATATTTTCTAAATTTGTATTATTCCAATTGCGTGATTTTCTCTCTTTTTGCGCTGTTGCGAAATTCACGGCGGTTGCTCTTACCTCCGTTGTTTTTTCAACATAGTTTTTTGTAATGGTTTGCACGCTAAATGCGCCGCATAAAAAGAGCTTGCCCTCGTATCCAAGATGTAATTCAAGTTTTGTTCCGAACGGTTTTTTTTCATATAATCCCGCAAGTGTGAAACTTATCTCGTCGCTTTGTAGATTCTCTTTATCGTCATAACTTAAACTTATAAGATTTTTTGCAATTTTTTGCGTTATATCTCTATTATCTGCAATAAGTTTAAACGACGGTTTGATTACCATAACGGCGCCTCTTTTTTGGTTTCGTTTTTGGGTGTATCGGGCAAATAAACTATATCTTCATCCTCTAAAAGAGGCTTCAATCTTGCATTCAACATTAAAATTTGTTCAAATTGTTCAAGCGTGCCATAATATTTATAAACAATAGTATCAAGCCGTTCGCCTGTATGCGCTATATATTTAACCATTATAATCCCTTATAAGTTTCAATGTAAAATTTTGCGCCAAAAATGCGCCGTTGGGCATTAAAGCGCCTTGTTCCTCGTCTATGCTTGTTATCACAAACTTGCCTAAAACCTTACCTGTTCCAGTTGCAAGCGTATAAGACTTTTGTTCTCGCGCTAACGCATAAAGCTTGTCCATAACACTGTTTTTAGCTCCCCTTAATGGGAGCGTTACGCAGGCTATCTCTATCTCCTCCTTTTGTTTTTTATTTGCGCCCAAAAGGGCGTAATTTCCCATGCGCTCCTGCGCATTAATATTATAATCCGTACTGCGCTTGAGTGTTTGCGGGAGAACGGCGCTTTCAAATTTAAATCCGCCGAGAGAATATATCATGCGAGACTCCTATTTTGAGCTATTTGTTTATCTTTTTCGAGAGAGCTTTTTACTGCGTTAACAAGCTCTTTTTTGAACTCTTTGAAGTCAAATTTTCCGTCTTTGCCTGCCGCGATTAGAAAATCCCCGTTAAAAGTAACATTTACACTTCCGCCCATACTGCCCGAGTCTATACTATAATTTTCACCGCTCGGTTCATAGGCATCGTTTATAACATTGCTTGTCTCTATGCTTTTGTTTTCGTTTAATTCAACATTTTCATCGTCTCCGAAACCTAAAAAACTTTTGATGCCGCCCCACCATTCGCCTATTTTTTTGCCTATATTTCCTACCCATTCAAATTTACTGCCCAGCCAATCCAATGCCGCGCCTATACCTTTTAGCATCAATCCCAAAGGCGACCATTCAAAAACCGTTTTTATGCCGTCCCAGACTGTAGAACAAATCGTGCCGAGCCAACCCATTTTATTTGCGACCCAAACGACTGCAGCAACAAGCGCGGCAATGGCGATAATAATCAACCCGATAGGATTTAAACTCATAACTACATTCAATATCCCCTGCACAATAGTCCATGACTTTATAGCTTTTATTATCGCTCCTACCCAGCCAAACATAAATTTTATACCGCCTCCTGCAAGAACAAGCGCGCCATTTAAAAAATTAACGCTATTTGTAAAAAGTATCGTTTTTATCGTTGTAAGCTTCAAAACGATTGATTTTTTTATCAGTGCCGCAGTGCTTACAGTTGTTGCGCCGCTCTCGCCAAGAGTTGCGATTTTTGAAAAAATGGAGGCGTTAGCGGCATTTAGAGTTGCTATCTTCAAAGTGTTTTTTGCTATAGCCGCGGCGATAGAAACGGTTTTTAAAAGCATAAATGCGCTAATGCTGTATATAATAATTTTTGTTAAATTTTTATACTCATTCATAAAATCAACAATATTTTTTACCACGACAGCAAGACCGCTTGCAAGAGTTTTTAACAGCGGTAAAAATGTATCGCCTATGCTTATGCCAAGTTCGGCAAAAGCGTTTTTCATTTTTGTTATGGCAACTCCTGTCGTTTTATTGCGTTCGTCAAACTCTCTTTGCATGCTTCCTGCGTATTTTGTCTTATTCGAAACCGAATCAAGAGCCTTATCATACTGCCCCATACTGCCGACCAATAACGCTATATCGTCGCTGACACCCTCGCCAAAAAGACTTTTGATGACTTGCGGCAAATCCCCTTTATCTACACTTGAAAGTGCGTCCAAAAACACATTTATAGCTCCTTGCGCGTCAGTTGCTATCATATCTTTCATATCTTCAGCGGTTAGCCCTATTTGTTCAAGCGTATCTTGGAACTCTTTGCCTTGCCCTAAGGCTGTTGAGAGAGTTAAAAGCATAGAGTTTATGGCAGTTCCTGCTATCTGTGGACTTTTGCCGAGAGATAAAAAGGTAGATGAGAGCGCAGCGGCTTGGTCTCCTGTCAAGCCAAACATTTTTGCATTGCCGCCGATGCGCGCCATGACTTCCGTTACATCTCTTGCTTTAACGCCAATAGTGTTTGAGACAGTATTCATAGCATCGCCAAGCTCCTTAGCCTCTTCAATGCTAAGAGCGTAAACATTCATTATCGTTGCCATAGAACGGCTTGCGTCGTCCGCGCTCATATCAAACGCCGTTTTCATTTTCGCAACAATTTCGGTAAACTCCATCAGCTTGTCTGTTGCGATACCCATTTGCCCGCCTGACGCAGTAATAGACGCAAGTTCAGCCGCGGCAAGAGGAATATCGCGCGTAAGATGTTTTATCTGCTGCGAAAAAAGTTCTTCCTGCTCTTGGCTTGTAAAATTGACAACTTTTTTTATATCTGCCATGGCGTTTTCATAGTCAATCGCAAGCGATACGGATTTGCCTCCGCCAAGCATGGCGCCTATCTTTCCTATGCCCATAAGTTTGCTTTTGAGCGCACTGTTATTTGCTTGCAAAGAGCTTATTTCGGATAGATTTTTATCATAGGTTTTTAATTCACTTTGTAAGCCTTCAATGCCTGCTTTTGTTTTTTTCGCCATTTCGCTAAGCTCTTTTAAACCTGTCGTAACCGTTTTAATATTCGTAAGTCCGTGTGCTGCAAAACCTACCGCTATACCTAAAACCATCTTTTCCATACATTTTCCCTAATTTTGTGCTATAATTATAGACATGGAACTAATATCTAAAAAAGATAAGCGATTATCTATAATATTATCGCTTATAGCAGGCACTATCGGCGAAATTTTAACTCCGTCAGAATATCCAGCTGGTACGGGATTTATGGCAGGGATAATATTCCTTTTAATTATCATTTTTATAGCCATAATTATCCTTTCAGACTTTACCCGTTAGACACTTTCAAAATCTTTTCAGAGCATTTCAAATACTCTCCAAAAACTTTTATATCCATATCTATCATTTCTTTATGCCCAAAGTGCAGCACATGCGCGACAAGAGCGAGAGCTTCTATGCTCACGCCCCTGCCGCATTCCCTAAAAAACCCGTAATTACCGCCTGAATAGCGTTAAAATCGCTGATATCAAGCGCTTTTATTTCGCTCTCCGTCATATTGCAGCATCTTGCCGCAACGGATATACCCTGTTTGACTTCGCCTGCATTATTTTCACTTGCCTCAACTATAACGCCGACGGTCGGCGCATGTATAGTTACCTCTTTGTCTGCAATCTTTAATTTTATAGTTTTACTGCGTGCCATTTTTTTCTCCTTAAATTTAGTCCCTAAATTATAGGAACCTCTATTTTTTCGTTCTTTAACGACTCTAAGAACCAACTCTTATGTCAAATTTGCGCGCAAATCTGCAAAGAAATCTCTCCCGCCAATCATGCAAATCATATTCTTTGCATCCACTAAAATCACCGGAATACTATCTATCACAAGCGAATAAAAATGTACGCTCACTTTTATCTCCTGCTCTACAACTTCTCCCGCATTCCATGCGCTTGGCGTTATAGATACGATATCGCCTGTTACCACAACGATGGCGGGTTTGGACTTGCCCTCATCGTAGATAGAGCCTTTGAAAACCAAAGGCACTCTGTTTTCAAATGTATTGATGCCGAACGCTAAAAACGTATTGGCGTCAATGATATTCAGCTTAAAACTAAGCTCCATTTTTTCAAGCGCGCCAGCCGCATAATCAGCGCTTACCGCACCGTTTGTTTCCACGACTTTTTGCGCAATCGCAGGGAGCTGTAAATCTTTTGTAACTCCCAAATATCCCTTGCCGTCCAAGAATGCGTTTACGTCTTGTATTGTATTTGGTACCAATTTTCCCATTTTTTTCTCCTTAACCTAAATTTGCAAGAAGCGTTTCGCTCCAAGCATCTGAGTAGATAAAATTAAGCTGCAGCGTTTTTACTATAGGATTATTTTGCATTCTTATGTCAAGGTAAAATTTACCTGCCGTAATGTTTGCTTGAGTGTTTTGCGCCGCATTCCATGACACATCGTATCCTACTAACACATTAGCTCCTTTTAAAGCCCTTAAAAGTTCCTCAACGCTAAGTTTTGCATACAACAATTGGTCTGCCCTTTTGTCTATTGCGAACAAAACGCCTTTTTGGCAAGCTTCACTAATTCTGTCAAAAATGCGCACCCTTGTTAAATCCTGCCAGACAGCATCTTGGTCAGTAGTCTCTTCTCCCCACAATCTCCATCCCTCTTGTCTTATTATCGTACCAATGTGAGCAGAACGAAGTCTGTCAGCTTCGCAAGTCTCCCCTAAAATAAACTCTATTGGCCGCTCGGTGCCAAATGTACCGTTAACTACACGATTTGATACGCTGTCGCTCCAGCCGTATTCCCATTCGCCGTCCGTTTTGGCTCTTAGTCCGGCATAATAAGCAGAAAGCGGTTCATATACATAATCATTTGTATCTTCACTCCAAACTTTTACTTTTGGATTGAGGAGTAAAACTCTGCGGCTGCCAAAACTGCCCGCTTCAGTTATAGCCGCCGTTTCGCTCGTCGCTGCCAAATCTATAACTCCCACAGCGTTTAATCTTTCCGCTTCCGCCTGCAATGTACTTGCAACTGCACTAAAATGCGAATATTCGGGCGCAATTAGAATATTTGGGATATAATCAAACTCTGCTTTTGCTCTCCTAAACGCCTCTATCGCGTTCCTGCAGGCAGTAGTAGTCTCTCCTTCGTTTGCGCCGACAGTAAAAACACTAAAAATTACAGGCGTTTCAACAACCTGCTCATCTATAGCGCGAATCGCCTTAAGTATACTGCCCACAGCGTCCGCATCTTCTAATACTTTTTTAGCTGCGCTTACGCTGCCGTAGTAATAAAGCCCGTCCTCTATGCCCTCTGCTGTTCCTGCTATGCCGATAGGCGTAATGCTCTGTATGCTTATCGGTCTTGCGGCTTCCGCGTCTACCGTAATGTTTACACCAAACTGTGCTGCCATTTATTTCTCCTTATTAAAAATTGGAGCGATATACCACTCCCAAAAACCAAACTTTAGCGTGCTATAAGCCCGCACCGCCCAAAAGAATAGCTTACATCTCACCCTGCGGTTATTAAGCTGCAGAGCGTCATAAAACCAATTATCCGCCTGCTTAAACGCTTCTAATGCGCCTTGTCTACCTGCTCTGTTTTTTACTCTTTTCGTCTCTTCGTAAAACCTTATAACGTTGTCATATTGGTCGTCATGTCCAATACACGCCGCGATGATAGACGGGCTGAACGGGTGAACGCCGAGAATAGAGCAAAAGATAAGAGGTATGCTGCCTCCATCCGTCTTTGTCCCTTTCTTTACCGTGTAGCCATTTATCGTAAAATCCTCCACGACTTCGTACAGCGCGCTGTTTTTGCCGCCCACAGGACGGATAATCGGCGCGGATACAAGCTGTTTTTTTGGCTTTGAGAACCAATTAATAAAAAATCCCGCGATTAAACTAAATACTCCCATTTTTTGCTCCTTAGTAAATTTGTCTTGCGAATATGCGCATGTTGTTACCTATGCCTTGCCCGCAGACGATGTAAAACTTCTCGTCTGTAACGTTTGTAACGTAGCAGGTAAATGCGCAGTCTCCGCCGTAATTTATGAGGTTATGTATATCTACGCTTGCACCTGCGCTAAGCGTGCTTTCGTTAAAATAGCGCGCCTGCGATGTGCCGCTGTATTGATGCTCAAGGTGAGCGACAAACGCCTTTGCATCGGATGCGGTGTTTAGCAGTCCAAAGACAAACTGCTGCGACGTACTCCCTTTTCGTAAAAAGAAACGTATGCCAGCAAGATTTACCTCTATTTGCGCGCCTGTGGCAAGGTTCTTCCCATGCGCGCTTCTGCCCTTAAAATCGCTTGCACTTAAATCCTCAAATCTTAGATTTGTAATCGTGCTTTTTAACTCATTTATAGCACCAATAAGCGTTTTTGCCGCAGTTGCTAAAGAGCCGACCAAACCGCCGAACAGTGAATAAAGCGTTGAGGCAGGAGTAATATCCGCCACTGTGCTTGAAGAGCTTGGAGCGTTTGCGCTTATCTGCGAGCTTTGCACCGCGCCGTTTATTTTTGCGCTAAGCGGCGGAGCTATCTCCTCTTCAGCAATTGGCTGTGCGGTAAAATCTCTTATTTCACTATTAACAAGCACAATAGGAAGCCAGCCGTATGTACCGTCTCCATCCGCGTCTCCCCACACATAAAGCCAAGTAGCAAGCGCGTGCAATTCGTCCTGCTCTACATAAGCGTAATCGTTCGGTTTTGGTTCGGTTATCGCGTTTAGCGTCGTTTTATCATAGGTAAGCGTCGTGTAATTCGCCGCAAACCCCGTTCCCACACCTGTTGTGGAAGTTACCACATCAAGCGCGCCCATATCGTAACTGCCGCCTGAGACTAAAACAAAGCTTGTAACTCCGCCCGAGCCGTTTACCTCAAGCACGCGGATAACTGCGGGCGTATGCTCCTTAGACGAGTGAATGTATATCAAGTCGCCGACAGCATAAAGCGTTCCTGCGGTATTCGGCGTTGCCGCGCTTATGCGAAACAGCTGCCCTTGAGAGATAAATGCGTTATTCACACTTCCTCTGTTCCGCCCGTTTTCGCTAAGAGCCGCAACGCGGGCGATTTCGCTCTCAATATCGCTAAGCACTGCTGGCAGAGGCTTATTGCGCGAGGTGTCATGTATTGCCTCGCTTGGGTGCTGATTGGCAAGCGTGCGCCCTGCAAGAGCTTCGTGCGTGTTATTACCAAAGTATTGTTCTCCTCCAACAAGCGCGCGTTTTGGGCTGCGGATTGAGACAAGTTTTATACCGTAGGGATTATCCCCATTTGCGATTGAAGTGTCGTATTGATAGATAATTTGCCACATTGCGATAATTTCGGGCATTGGAAGTCCGAGCGATTTAAATTCGTCGTTTATGCACTCATCTTCGCTGTTATGCGCACGGTTTCCTTGTATAACTTTTATCGGGTAAAGTTTAGCGTTAGTAGAGCAAATCCAATAGCTTATATACTGCCCATCCTCTAACTCCACCTGCGTATCTGCCGCGCCTGCGTTATTGTAGGTTGGTACGCCGTCTTGATTGATTTTAACGCTTAGATATTCGCTCACAGCGTCGCTTGCCCAAACACCGAAGGCGTCTTGGTAAAGAACGGGAGCTTTCAGCGGGCGGAGCTTTTGTTCTAATATCTCTTCCGCAACGGCTGTGGCGTAAGGAGTTGCTGCATGGCGGATAGTAAACTCAAGCCCCTCGTCAGAAAGTCCTAAATCCGCCAAATGTATCTGCGGGTCGTCTTCTCCCGCAACGTGGTAATTCACGCTTCCGCCGTTTAACCACGTCGCGCCAAACTCGCGGTGATGGAGATAGTGGCTAATAGGATTGCGCGCGGCTTGATGGCGTTCGTCTGCTGCTAAAATATACTTTTCGGCGGAATTTGGATTAAAATAGACATACGCAACTATTATGTGATCTAAGCTGTCTGGATACTGCGCGCTGGCTAATCCTGCGCCGTCATCTGTATAGATGATATACCTATTGCCTGTCCAATCTATCGTTATCTCATCTTCATACTTCGTAAAAATTTTGCCGTGGAATGCGATGTCAAATCCGCGCTCTGGATCTTTTGCCCTTATCGTCATTTTATAAGGGTCGCTTGAGAATATTATTTCGCACTGTTCACGGTCAATAAACCCCGTCCCAGCACCCATAGTGTTTTGATAGGTGCTGAGGGCTTGGCGGGCTTGGGCTATCTCAGCTTCGTTTGCGGTTATACCCTCAAGAAGTACTCCCTCCTGTGCGCCCGCTCTCTCAACTTCGGCGTTCAAAGCCTCTGCGGAGGCAAACAAGCCTGAGGGAGGCGGCACAAGCGTTACGCTCTCCGTACTTCCTACAAGCATCATAACTTTTATTTTTAGGTCTGTCGCGCTGCCCTCCGCCATTGTCTCTTTATACTGCTCGGGATAATTTCCGACAGCGATAAGGTTGTTGTCAGTGTCATATACACCAATCTCCCTTATATAAAAGCCTCCGACATCAAGGGGGATATACCCTTCCGCAACCGCAACGGAGTTATTCGTCGGGTGGCGGTAAAGCGCGCTGATGGAGGTGCGGTAAACTTCGTTTGTTATGTTTGTCATGCTTGGATTTGGCGTAATTTCGCCGTCGCCAAGCGCAATAGAGGATAGTTGCAACTGCCCCTGATTCGCCGTCATTTCGGCTATCTTTTGCTGTCCGATTGTGGTTAGTATCATCTCATAGCTCATTATTCTCTCCCCAAATTATTTTTTCCAAATGTTTTTTTGACGCGCTTTTTTCTATCTCTTGGTATAAAGCATTTCGTTTTTTCAGCAGGGCTTGAAAATTCGCGCCTATCGCGTAAATAAGCTCTTGCGCCTGCCTCAAATCGTACTCATGTTCCACCGCGTGAAAGTCGTAATAGACGACTTTGGCGAGGCCGCCGCTTTTCGCAAGATTAAGCGCGTAATCAAGCTTAACTATCGTATCAAAGTCGCAGTGCCACTCTATGCCTCCGATAACCAATGAACCATTTATCTGTGCGTCGTGTGCCGCTTTTATCTCCGCGTGCTTTGCCGCTTTTAGTTCGTTTATGTTTTGCGCAGGCGTGCTTAGAACAAGCTCTCCGTTTTTTATATTAAGCGTTTTACCGCTTGCATTTGCTTCCGCCGCTTTTGCCGCGTATTCAAGCGGGTATGCGGCTGCGTATTCGTGTAGCGTCATTATGCGTACCTCCCTATGACTAAAAATCCGACATCTGAGGTAAAGCGCCCCTCAAAGCTCACGCTTGACGCGCTCTTGCTATAAACCATGAGGGTGTTCCATGTGTCGTCTCCTGCGCTTGCATTCTTATGGAGAAAAGCAACAAAATTACTATCAACAAAAGGCGTGGGAAATGTAATACTCCGCGCTTGCCACGCGTTTATGTAAGAAAAGGAGACTACGCCGCCTTGTTCCAACCGCCCGCTTTTATACTTTCTATACCATAGTTTTTTATCATCGCTCTCCCAGCGCTCAATCACGAAGTCAACGTCCGCGCTGATATTGGAAAGGTCAATATTCGCCTTTGCGTTAAGCGCGTCTAAAAAGCCGTTCCACACGGCTGTTGCGTCGCCCTCAAGAGTATCGGCAAGATGCATGATAAGCGGGTATCTCATCTGTTTATTTCGCGTTTCAGTACTGCTTTGCTTAACTTCTTTACTTGTTATTAACCTGTAGTAGTCGCTCACGGAAGTCGGCCATTCGCCGCTATTTACGCTACCGCCGTTACTGCCGTTCCAATATGTTTTTTTAGCATTTATGTCTGCTGGCTTGTAGTTAGCAGGGGAAAAATTCGTCGCGGTAGATAAAAAATTTCCGTTATTATCCGAATAACTCCCAAATAAATGAAAATGCTCGCCAAAATTATCCTTGTAGTATTTGCCATTTTCTGCAGCATCCAAAGCCTGCGTAAGCGCGTTTCCGCTCATAATTGTGGGGACGCGGAAGCGTTCGTTTTCTAAATCAAGGGCGAAAAAACCGACGCTGCCGTCTGTATATTTTGTTCCGTTCAGATAGTCTGCAAACGTTGTGGTCGGGAAAACTCCCGCGATAAGCTTTTCCCATAGTGCTGGAAATAGCTGTTTTGTGTAGGTTGCGCCGTCAAGCCTTACCCAGCCTAAAGGAACATCACGTCCTGCATAAAAACTTACAGCTCCGATGGGGATAGTACTGCCGCCCTTTTCTTTCAGCGTCGCCTCTACCCACTCTTGGGTGGCTAAAATTTGCGAAGTATCCGTAACAAGCGTTACAACAGCAGCGTCCCCCACTTCCATCACGGCTTTAATCTTAAATTCGGAAGAGATACCGATAGATGCTGCAGGCTTATAGGTTGCGGGATAGTTACCCACAGCTATCAAATCGCCCTCATCGTCGTATATGCCTATCTCGCGCACCCACCATCCGCCGATGTCTTTTGGGACGTAAGCCTCGCAGACGATTTGATTTTGGATGTCTGGGTGGATAGAGACATTATTAAGCGGCGCGCGCCATTTAAGATTAAAAAGCGATGTCTGCGCTGCGCTCGGGCTTATCTCTGCTCCGCCGCCGTCTCCTAAAGCCATCTCATACGGTTTTATTTTCGCACTGTTCGCGATTGCTGCGGCAACTTTTGCTTTTCCGATATTCGTAAGAATTATTTTATAATCTTCCATTTTTTTATGCTCCCCATGCGATAGATACTTGGCTTTCATTAATGACCGCGCAAGCGGCAAAAACAGTTATGTTCACTTCATTCACGGGCGCGGATTTTGGAGATATTTCGGTTTGCTTCACATTGTAAGGCGCAATACCGTAATTTATCATGCCCATTATTTCAACCCCGTCTGGTACAGAAGCATTGATGGTTATCTCATCAGCTTTCTCCGCCCCCAGCGCTAAGCGTATATCGCCTTTGATGTCCAAACTTAATATTACGCTCTCTAAAATAGAGCGCGCGTTTTTATATCTGCTCGCCGTTTTTACAAGGCGGTTTACTAAATCCTCTGCCGCATTCCCTGTAAGTTTTGCAAAAACGCGGAAATGGTACGGTTCGCCGCCGTATTCCATCCACTCCTCAGCCCCTGCGTCTTCAAAAGTTATCGCAAGCGCGCGTTTAAGCGCGTACGGCGTGCCTGCGTAAAGATGGATTTGAAAAGCGTCCTGCAAAAGCTCTCTTGCTTTTCCCTCATCAAGCCCGCTTATATCCACATCAAGGCTTTGCGCCAAATGCGGTAAAATCTCGCTTGGGCAGGTTAATGGCAGGATAGATATAACGCTTATATCAAGAGCTTCAAACCGCTCGCCTGAGAGCATATCTAAGGCTTTTTGTACCGCCGTTTTGTGTGCGGGCAGTAATGTCTTTACCATTGCGCCGCCTCGTATTGTAGGTTCAATGATGTTATTTCATAGAATTCGCTCGCTTGCGCGATTTGGTTTTCTATAGGCGTGGTGATAGTAACCCTATACACGCCCTCTTGGTGCAATGTTTTATACAGATAAGACAAATTTACATCTTCGCCAAGCGCAAATCTTGTTTTTGTCGCTTTTATTTTCGCGTCAATTTCGCTTTGGCGAGATAAATCAAGGAGTTCTATCGTTGCGTTCACCTCAAGGCTTTTTGCCTCTGCCATCTCTACGCTTACAAGGTCGGTTAGAGGTCTTACGTCCTGTCCGTTGAGAACCTCCAGCACTTTGTCGGCAATATCCACATTGTTTAACGTTTTTATGTATACAATTACTTCGCCCGCCGCGTGTTCGCTCGCCACAGCCGCCTCTTCCACGCGTCCATCGCTGCTCAACGCCCAATATTGGTATGCGCGCCCGCTTCCTGCAGTGCTGAACCTATCAAGGCCAAGAATAGCCCGCTCTCTGAATGCTTCGTCGCTCTCTGCGTCCGCGCCGTTTGTATACTTTGTTGTCTGTTCTGCCTTGATTACGAAAGGTAGAGGGTTTTGGATATACTCTGTCTTTACGCTGCTCTCTTTTATATACTCGTCAAGTTCTAAAGTGCCGAATGCTTCGCTTGTCCCTGCTTCTATCGTTACGCCGTTTGCACTGTTGCCGCCGATTAACCTCGCAATATCGCCTTTATCTGAGCGGAATATCGCGCCAAGCGGGACTGTAACGTCTACGCTTAGCACGGCTGAGAGTGTAAATTTAACCGTTGCTGTCGGTTTTACGCCTTGTATTCGCTCTACGCCGTAGAGCGCAACGATATTGTCCAAGTCTGCGCCGTTTGCGTATGGTATCAGCATGCTTAATATGCTGTCGTTTATCCTTGCTCTTAAAAGCATTTCGCGATATGCAATAGCTTCTATAATTGCACTGTATGCGTCGCTCTCAAGCAGTTCGTAATCGGGAATTTTATCGGTAAACAGCTCTTTTATTTCGTTTTTTATGTCGTTATAGTTTAGATTTTCAATCACAGCTGGATAAGGTAAATTGGATAAGAAGCTCATACCGTTGCCTCCACAGTTTCGTTATTGTCCAAAACAAGCGCGATGTTTAGCTTGCCCTCTATTAGGCTTTTTAGCCTCACTTCGCTTATTTTTACGCGCGGCTCCCATCTCTCTATCGCCTCAAACGCATAAGTCGTAAGGTCTGCGCGGAATTCATCGTCTATTTTCCTGTCCACCAACTCAAACAAGCGGCTGCCGTATTCGGGCAGCATAACGCGGCTTCCAAGCGGCGTTATAAGAATATCTTTGATGCTCTCTTGCACGGATACGTAATACATTAGTCTCCGCCTCCGCCGCTGTTATCCTGCGTCCTAATAGCTCCGAATTTATCATAGAGCAGTCCGCCGCTTGCCTTAACGTCGCCTGTAACGTCAAGAGGTCTATCAATCTTAAACTTTCCGCCCTCAGCTTTCATAACCGAACCGCCTGCTCCGCCGACCGTTACAGTATTACCGACAACTCCTGTTGCCGTTACGATGCCATCTACCGTTACATTGCCTTTTACGCTTGTTTCAGGGCAGGTAATCTCCGCTGTGCCTGCTTTTGCGCTTATATTTTGTGCCTCAACTATTGCGCTTTTTGCAACAGTTATATTAGCGCTGCCCTCGATGTTTATCTTTACATCGCCCGCAAATGCGGCGGTGAGTGTTTTGGTTTTTGTATCATAGGAGATAACTGTGCCGTCTGCATACTCAATTATCTCTTTACTTTCTGATGCGTCTTTAGGGACAGGAAATTTTATATAATTCAATCCTCTTAAAATAACTCCGCTGTTAATATCATTTTCGGTACTTAATACAATTACCTGCTCTAACACTTGGGCAGGAATGAAATGTATTTTATAACTGTTTGCAGCAAGCTGCAATATATGCAAAAAATCTGTAACAAGTCCGCCCGCTATTTGTACTCTCGCTTTTGTCTGATTGGCAGATACTTCGCTTATCAGCCCCGCTTCAATTAAAAAATTCATTTTGTCTTACCTTTTGTCATAAGACTTATAAAAATATTTCCCAAAACCACAAGCGCGTCTGTGCCAAGATAGCTTGCTATGCCTGCACACGCGATAGAAAATCTCTCCGTACTAAAAAAATAGTAAGTCATCTCAAATGTTATATAAGCAACAAACACTGACGCCAGTGTTCCTGCTGCGATTTTTTTACTTTTGGTTTTTTTATCAAGACCGTTAAAATTGGCTTTTGTGCTTAGTCCCACAATCGCGCCTAAGAGCGCAACAATCACAAGCCATAACCATAAGTAAATTTTTTCCAAGCTCATTTTTCGCCTTTGCATGCTTTTAGTGTGTTTTCCAAATCTTCCGCGTAAACATATATGTTTATTTCGTCTCGGACAATATCGCTGCTATAAGGAGCTAAAATCGGGGAAGCTATACCGCAAGCCACAGGCGTTTTAACCTCTACCGTCTTAACAACCTCCACATACTCTTTTCCCGCGCATCCTGCAAAAAACAATGTAAGCAGCGCATAAACAAACAAGGAGACAAACATCATAAACCCCGCACAAACGATATGCTTAGTCATTTTGCTTAGCAGACTTGGTTTTTTTATGCGCTTTGCTTTCATGTTTTGCTTCTTTGATTTTTTTTCTCAATATACTGTTTGGTGTGATGTTTGGATTAGGTCTCATTGTTCCGCTCCTTAAAGAATTTTTTATGCAGCTCATCTATCAAAAACAACTTTTCTTCGCACGTTTTAGCCTCTTTTAACTCTTTTTCCCATTTTTTCGCACTGTTTTTATGCTCGTTTATGAGCAAATTAACCGCTCTTTCGGTGTCTATTTTTATTTTTTCTATTGCTTCGTTTTGGATATTAAGTTCGCGCAAAAGCAGATTCGTTTTCTGCTCTGAAAGCGCTTTCGCCTGCACGGACGCATTTAACTCTGCGCCCAAAAATTGAATTTTTTGATTTTTCGTGTATATGATAAACGCGCAAAAAAAGAGCGCTGTAAGTGCGCTAAAAAGTACTATTTGATAGATTCTGCTTGTCATCTTTTACCCCAGCTGCATAATCATCGCAAGCTCTTCGGCGCGTTTGGGACTGTCTTTTTGCGCCCATTTGCTCTTTAGCATCTCATACGCCGCTTCTTTATACTCGCCTTTTTCAAGCGCTTTCCACATACGCGCAAATCCTAAAAGCCCCCCCACTCCAAGTTGATAAGACATATTATAAATAACCCTTTTTCTATTTTCGCTCATTGTTTTTATAAAAGGCTTTTTAACGTTCAATTCGCTCATTGCACATTCCAAACGATTTTTAAGGAGAAATTCCGCTTCGTTTTCAGTTATTTTATTTTCATTTTTTACCAACTCCTTCTCAAAATCGCTTAACGGCAGTTTTGTGCCGTAACCTATAGTCTTAAAACCGTTTGTGTCGTTATAAGCCGTAAGCCGTAAACCTTCATGTCTTTTTATCATTCTTATAAGCTCAAACATCACATCTCCCATTTTTCAGCTGCGTATTTGAATAATACTTTAAGCCGTGCGCCCGCATAAAAGTTGGTATCTTGCGCGCTTATCATCTCATCACCGCTAAATTCGCGGTAACACACAATATCTTCCTCATCGTCTTTTTCCTCAAGCGACTTTAAAACTTTCAACATAAAAACGCGCAAATCCTGCATGCTTGTATCGCCCGCGCTTACCACGATGTCTATCTCTATATTTAAATTGTGAATCGTTGAACCGCTTGTGTCGTTGTTTGCATTATCGGCAACATCGCGAATAATGACTGCTGGCAGCTCTTCGCGGTTAAGATTTATCGCCGTCCATTCATAGACATTATTGATACCATCAATTGCCGATAGTCTCGTTTTAATCGCATCAATAATATCTTGGCGTCTCATTTCTTTACTCTGCATCTTTGGAGATGTGGATTTCCGCCTGCCCCGCGATGACGCAGTATCGCTTGCGCGGGAATGACGGAAAGGGCGAGGATTTGCGCATTCTTTTGCAACGTCATTTGAGTCTATCCTCGCTAACGTATAGAGTTGTTGTTCCGTATATTGTCGGAGTTTTATCCACGATATAAAACTCTTTGCCGCGAACCGTAACCTTGTCGTTTACGCGCACCTGCGCAACGTCCGCACTCAAAACTTCCAAAAACTGAGAACTTGCCTCAACGGCACTTATGCCCTCAAGGACGCTCTCGCTCTTTTGCGTTAGAACAACATTGACATCAATCTCGCCGTAACTCCCAACAAAACGGGCGCTCTCGCCCGCTTCGCCGCTCTCTAACGCCGCTTTAATGTCTTTTATAAGCAAGTCAATAAGACTCATTCGGCATCCTCAAAAGTTTCTACCAACTCAATCAACTCTTCGCGGGTCTCATCGCCTGCAAGCGCAATGTCAAGCTCTTTGGCTTTGGTTTTCAGCTCGTCATCGCTTAGTTTTTCAAGCGCGCGTTTTGCCTTTTTACCTTTTGATTTTACAGAAGAGGTTGATTCTATATTGACTTCCAACTCCTCATCCTCTGCTGCGTAGCCTACCGCAATAAGTTCTTTGGCTTGCACTGCGGCGACTTCATGCGTCTCCCCGACAAAAAGATTTTTACCGGGGATAGCTGTATTTACAAGAATTCTTACTCTCATATCACACCTCAAATCAACGCATCGTCAATTTTTGCGAAGCTCTGCGCCCTGCGAACCAAAGCATCGTAAAACTGATTAACGGTTATCTCAACAACCGCCTCTTTTTTCTTCGCATATGGATCTACTATCAAATCAACGCCGCCCCAAAAACCGACTATCAAGTCGGCGAAATTGCCAAAAACAATACTTGAAAGATTTGCGCCTGTGCCTTTTGTAAGGTTTGCAGGGACTTGATTGCTCGTAACATACGAATAACCGTTAATCAAACCGCCGTCTCCAATGTAAAGAGGAAAGCCTGTTTCTTTGGGTGTTGTTTTTACATAACCTCTTGTCTTTGCATTAATGAGATAACGGAAAGAACCGATATCGGCGTTTTGCACAGCTATGATTGTTTCTAATTCTACAAGGTCTTTGAATGTCGGAGCCGCGCCGTTTGCGCCAAGAGCTACCAATCCTATACCGGTTGTATTTCTTATACCCGTAGGAGTATTGCCCGTACCGTCGGCGTTCAACAAGTTCCAATCAATCTTGAGTGTAATCTGTGTTAGAAGGTCGTTTTGAATGAATTGTTCAACATTTAAAGCTGACTGCAAGATAAGACGCTTGCTGTAAGGCACTGAACCGCCGATACGTTTAGGCGACATGGATTTTTGTCCGAAAGTGATTTCACTGTCCGTAATAGCCCCTATCTCGCTCAAGTCATAAGCAGTTGAGCTTGTAAGCTGGACAGGGATATCTATATCGCCGCTAAGCCCTGATAAAATAGTCGCATACGGTAAAACTGCCGAACGGTTGCGAAGCAGCTCTATAAAGCTCTCGACTTTCAGGTCGGAAGGAACAATGTTTGAACCTGTTGCGCCCTGACCTGTTACAGTTATTGCGCGCCCTAAAACATCAAACGGCACCAAAATACCCTGTGCTTTGACACCCGTTTTTTTCTGCGCTTCAGATGAAATTTCATACTCAAAACTCGCCTCGTCCTGCGCTTTCTTGTTTGTAGGGTCGGAAAGCGCGCGTAAAACTCTAAGCAAACTATACTGCTTCAACTCTTTTTCTTCCAAGCCGATAAAACCTGCTTTCGCGTCAATGGGCGCGCCCGCTTTGAATGTATCAAGCACTTCGGCGCGGAACTCGTCCACGCTTTTACTCTCGCGGATAGCTTTCGCCGCCGCATCTTGTTTGCCAAATTGTGCGCCGATAGCGATAATCTCACTAACGCGCTCCTGCTCTTTAGCCCTCGCCTCATTTTGTAGGGCAACTACATCAATCTCTTTGTCCATCTTTTCTTCCTTATAAAAGTCTAAATTTCGTCCCACGCCCACAGAATTATCCGCAGGCACCGCCACACTGCTAATCTCCAAAGGCTGCCATTTGGTAACAGTCCAAACATCTTCATTATCGCGTTTGCCTGTTATGTTTGCTTCTATAACAATGTAACCTACGCTTATCTTCTTTCGGATGCCATCTTTTACGTCGTTATAGATTTGCACGGCAAGAGGGTTATTTTTGGAAAATCTCACCTCTGCTTTGCCTCTGCTGTCTTGTATCCACGCCTTTTCTACCACTCCGATTTGCGCTCTTGTATCGTGGTCAGCCAAAAGCGGCGCGGCGTCGTTTAACCTTGTCAGGTCTACGGCATCGGGCTGATGGCTTAATACCTCATAGCCATACCATCGCAAATATGGCTCTTCTGATGAGAAACTAAGCTCAACGCTCATTTTTTCATCATCTAAAGCCCTTATGCTGCAATCGCCAAAAGCGCATCTATCTTGTTTTTGACCTACAATTTTGTCTTTGCTCATTTATTGTCTCCTTTGTTGTTGCCTTGTATGGAAGCAAGCATTTGAAATATCTCTACATCGTTTGCTATCGTTATGCCCATTTGTTCGCGCAAATCTTGGTCTCGTTTAATAGCCTCATAAACATCTTCAAGGTCGTAACCCATTTCACTCGCAACCATAGAGGGGGCTTTTATGCCTGCTTTCATGGCTAAGATATTGGCTGTAATATCTTTTTGCGGGTCTACCCACGCCCAGCGGCGCGGCATGAAGAATGGTTTGTGAAGTTCATCAAACTTGCTTAGCGGCAGAGGAACGGCTTGTGTCAGCAAAGCCATTTGCAGCCATTCCTTGTAAACTTCATTGACAAATTCCTCAATAAACCAGCTCTGAAGATTCATCCACGCTTCGCGTTCATCCAAAACGCCCGCGCGGATAGAACTGAAGTTATAGCTCTCAAGGTCGTTTGAAAGATATGCGTAGCTTACATCAAGCCCGCTCGCGATACTCCTAAGCACCGCTTTTTCAAACTCGGCAAAAGCCGTATTGGGGTGAGATGGATCTACGACTTTCACATCCCACCCGTCAGGGAGTTTTTGCGCCATACCCGGCGTTATCTCGTCTATAGCGTCTCCATTTGGGGCGGTATCGTCTCCGATATAATCCTCTCCCGCAGGAGATGTATAAAAAACGCCCTTAGAAGCTGAAACGCGGGCGCTCACAAGCTCCGCCTCTTCGTATGCACCCATCATTTTTAACTTCGTAACAGCGGCATGAACCCACGGCATACCGCGCGCCTGAGAAATGCGGTCGGGCAGAAAGATATGGAGTATCTCGTTTGCGGGAATGCGGATATATTCGTTTTGGAGTGCGTATAGAGTTTCGGAAGGGTGGTATTTTGTAAGATGGTAAGCGACAGGCTTGCCGTAAATATCATACTCTATGCCCATTTTGATGTTTCGTTTGTAGTCGTTGAGATTTTCATTCAGGTGGTCTGCTTCAATAAGCTGAAGTTTAAAGCCAAAGTAGTTATCATTAGCGCGGATTTTGCGTATAATCACTTCACCGTCAATCGCAGTATTAGACACAACCGCGGTACACAAAGAGCGAAAAGAGTATTTGCCGCTTACATCGCAGTTGCCTTTCTTGCTCCACTCCCAAAAAGCGTTTTCAATAGTGTCATTTGCCTCTTTATCCTGCGTTCCGTCAGATTTTACAACCTTAGACTGGAACATAATACCGTTTGGGCCTATGATATTTGAGCCGACCATACGTTTAAATTTCTTCACATAGTCGTTATTTCTCACCAAATCGCGCGAACGGGCGCGGACTTTTGAGAGGTTAATCATAATCAAAACGTCCGCGGAAGATTTACCGCCGCTCCAATTAAACAGCAAATCACTCTCTTTGCCGGCATCATAATTGCGTACTTTGACGGCGTGGACGGTTTTTTGTGTTGGCGCGGGGCGGAATTTGCGGAAAAAGTCAAAAAGTTTCAATCTATAAACCTCGTGCGGATTTTTTGGATATTGCTTTTACCGCCCTCTATTGCTTCGAGAACGGCAAGTTCATTGCGCCAAAAGTCAAGGAGTTTGCGAAGTTCGGCAATACTTGCCCGCGTGAACGATTTGTCGCCAATAGTGTATGACTGCAAAGAAGTTGCCGCTAAAAGCTTTAAGCCTTTGACGCAGTCGTCAATGTTCGCTTTTATCTCGTCTTTCGTCCAAATCGGCGTCAATGCGCATCCTTTTTTATATTTTTTCGGATTTTATAAAAAAAGAGGGCATTTTTAATAGATACAAGAAAATGGGGTATTTTGGAGGTTAAATCCCTAAATTTAGGGATTTAGTTCTTATTTTTTTGTAATACTAAAAATGGAGAGGGTAAAAATAAATAATGTTTTTTAAGAGTAAAAATGCAAAAATATGTTATTATTTGATTGAAGTAACAATAAAAGGAACATATGTTTTATGTTTGAAATAAAAAAAATGTTGCAAGTTATTGCTTATCTTTTATCTCTCAATAATGGCAAAATGAACTTCTTGAAGTTAATGAAAGAACTTTATTTGATAGATAGAGAGTCTATAGCTGAAAGGGATACATCAATATCTGGCGATGTATATTTTAGCCTGCCTCATGGACCTGTATTGAGCGCAACAAAAAATCTTCTGGATGATTTAAAATTGGGCAAGACGGATAGACATAATCCTTTAAATGATTTTTTGGATGCTGAAAAAAGCAATAGGTACAATAATATTTACGATATAGTTCTTAAAAAAGTTCCTGAATATGACCTTTTAAGCGAAAAAGACAAAGAATATATAGAGAAAATATCAAAACAATTCAAAGACTATTCGCCTAAAAAAATAAAAGAATACACACATGAACTTCCGGAATGGACAGATCCAAACGGCAGTAATATCAAAATCAGATTTCAAGATATCATGAGAGCTTTGGGTAAAAGTGAGGATGAGATTTTAACTGCAAAACAGGAATATGAGCAAATAATAAACCTCAGTAGATATATTGGGGTATAGTTGTGGATTTTAATGGTTGTTGTTTTTTTGCATCTGATGAACCAAACGTAAATTTCCCGCATTTTATAGTAATAATATCTTCAAGCAATCCTGAAGGAAATGCCCTTCTTGTGCCTATCTCTTCCATAAAATTTGAAGCGACAGGCGCTTATAAATATAAGGGTAAGCCTTGCAAGTACTATGATGACGCATGTGTTTTGGAGCAAACAGACATAGTAACCGACAACGAGGAACAAGTTCTAAATAAGCCATCTTTTATGAGATACGAGTGGGCAAAAGAGATAAATGTAAATACGGTTTTGATAAAAAAATTTTCCAAAATATATGACTACAAGTGTAAAATATCACAAAATGTTTTAGGTAAAATACAAAATGGCGCGAAAAACTCAAAAGAGTTAAAACCTGCATACAAAAAATATTTTGAATATTTTTAATAATTTTTGTGCATAATTTTAAAATAGATTATATCAAAAACTACGATATTTGTAGTTTTTGAACCTCATTCCTCTTTTTTCAGCCCGCTCTCTATAAAACTAATTACTTCACAATAAGCCTCAATCGCCATCTCTATCAGTTTGCTATCACTTACATTAAACTTTTTGGACATTTCGCTTATTTTGTCAAATGTACTTTCATTTATCCTAAAACTCTTTACAATTCTTAGTTTGCCGTTATCTCTTTTGCGTCCACTGTTAATATTACCAGCCATTTGCCCAGCTCCTTTTTGGTGTGTCTATTTTTGGTTTTGGCGCGGGCGGAATGTCGGATACAACTCCTATCCGCCTGCCTTTCTGGAGTATTTTGTCGTCTATGCCTGCTATCAAAAGCGCGGCATTGGCATAGTTGCGGCAGTCTATCGCTTCATTTCTGTGTCTGTATTTTTCCCATCTGCCTGTTTTTTTGTCTCTTTTTTCGGCTGTGAGCTGTTTGAAATACTCTTTGTCGTATTGCGGTTTGCGCGGAAAGTGCATAAAACCAGCCCCTCGTTCAGTTATCTCAAGCTTTGCGTATATATCGTCTTTGCCCACATTTACGCCTATCGTAAAGAGGTTTATCTTTGCGAGGTTGTTTTTGCTTGCTCTTGTTTTTACAAAAGGCGCATTAATTTCGCGCGCTCCTTTTATTGCAAATATCCGCCTTAGATATCTTAGCTTGCAAAACGCATAAGCGGCTTTGGTTCGATGCCCGCCCGTATCTACCGCAGCGGCAAATATCCTTATTTTTGCGCCGTTTGCATATAAAAATGTGCGTTTAAGGTATGCGTCAAGCGCATCGCGCGTTTCAAGATTGTTCGGATCGCCGTAAATGACTTTGTAGTCTATACTCCAAGTCTCTTCGTTTTTGCCGTATCCGACGACTTCAACCTCAAAGCGGTCGTCTTGCGTATCGACTCCCGCGGTAAGCACAAGAACATTCTCAGGAACTTCTGCGCCGTACTCCTCAACGCGCGCTTCCACATTGTCAATTTTAACGGTGTCTATCTCATCTTCCCATGGTTTAGCGTCTCTTGTGTTTACCCACACTTTCATTTTTCTTATGTCTCCGCGGTTCATAGCTTGTTTTGCCTCAAGAAATTCGGTAAAAATCTCGCGCCAAGAAATAAAACCGACTGGCGAATAATAAGAGGGCAGGCGGTAACCTCTATGTATGTGTTCGTTTTCGGCTATCCACTTTCCGTTCAATAACATTTGCGTTTTGTGATGTTCGTCTATAAGACTTCCGCAATGCTCGCATGCATACTTGACATCGCTTGTAAGCGCGTAGCCGTCTTTGTTGTACGTAAAAACAAAGCCGTTTTTTTCAAATCTTATAAATTCGCCGCAAAACGGGCATGGCATAAAATAGTGTCTTTGGTCGGACGCTTCAAATTCGGCTTCTATGTTGCTTGCTCCAGCTATCGTAGGCGTGGAATTTATGTATATTTTTCTCATGCTGCCGAAACTATCGGCGCGCTTTTTGCCCAAGTCTATCGGGTCGCCCTCGCTTCCAACGTCTTGCGGGAAGCCGTCCACATCGTCAAAAATTACAATGCGGCAGGAGAGTGAACGAAAGTTTGCGGGGGAGCCTGCCCAAGCTATTTTGAGCATACCGCCCGCGTAAATTTTCTCAAATGTGCCGCCGACGTCGTCTTTCGTCTTGCCTCCTGTTATGCGTTTGGCGAGATACGGCATCGCGCGCAAAGAGGGTTCAAGTTTGCGGTTGTTATGGTCCTTCGCAAGAGTTTCAGTCGGAAGTATCATCAATTGCGAAGATGGGACAATGTCCATGTAGTAAAGCGTCATGTTATTCGCAACTTCAGTAAATCCGAGCTGTGTGCCTTTCATAACTTTTACTTGTTGCGTTGGGCTTTGCGGACTAAGTTCTCGCATAATCTCGCGCAAGTAAGGCATTCTATCCGTGCTGTATTGCCCCGCTTCCGCACTTGCGCCATGCGGCAACTGTCTAAATGTATCCGCCCATTCGTCTATCGTAAGATATGGGTCTGGGGCAATAGCAAGAGCGAAAGCGGCGAGAACAGGATTACTCACTTTCAAACACCTTGCTTAAGTTTTCAAGCTGTGCCGTTATCTCTGTCTCAAGCATTGTTCGGCATGTATGTATATCGCTCGTTACTGCAAGCTTTGGCGCAAGCCTTGCAGGGATTCCAAGCATACCGTTCCTCACAATTCTTACGGCATTAAAAACACTTTTTTCTATCTGCTCTATTGACATGCTTTTTCTCTCGTCCATATTTGCTTTTGCGGTTTTAATGCGTAACTCCTGCATTAATATTCTGCGGTTTAGCTCCTTTATGCCGATGTTATTAAGCTCGGTAACATCTTCAGCTAAGCCAAGAGATTTGGCTTCCTTGTTAAGTTTTTCAAGCTCTTTTTGCATCTCTTCGCGTTCGGCTATTTTCTCCTCGTCGCTCATATCTGCATAGGATTCGTATTTTCCTTGCATATCAAGTAGGTTATTACCGTGCTGTTTTTCTGCTTTTTTGCGTGTGTTTGCTTCTCTTTGCGGGTCGCGGCGCGGGTCTTTGTATTCCTCTATCGCTTTTATAGCTTTTTCGTAGTCTATCTTTTTGTCGGGGTTTAATTCCACAATGCCTTTGCGGACAAGTATATTTACATATTGTCTTGTGCAACCTATCTTTCTTGCAAAAGCAGACTGTGTCAATAGAATTTTCAATATAAATCCCTTGTGTCAATCTCTTTACAATACTCTTTTGTCAAACAAGATAAAAACCCGCAAACTACCAAAATATCGGGGCTTGCTCGTCCCTCTTCGCTGAAGAGTGCGGGAAGGACCCGAGAAATTTTTGTGAATGTGTAAAATCTCATTTTTTCAATCCTGTGTAGTAAGCAAGATGATGCTCAAAGCGATTATTGAATGTTTCCTGTGCTACAGACTGAAATACTTCTATGCCTCTTTGTCCAAGTAGCATGCCTAATGCCGGTGTGGTTGTGGCAGGTTTTATGTCGCGTTTGCCTCGTCCAATTCTTCGCATAACAAAAACATTTCCACCAGATTGCATAACAAAGCCTCTATGCAAAGTTTTATATCCGCCCTCGTTGCGTTTAATTTTTACTCTCACGCCATAACGATTGGCGATTTTGATGCCTTTTTTAAACGCTTTCATCGTGCCTTTATCCACAAATGATATGAGATTTGGCGCGCGATAGAGCTGTTTCGGTTCAACTCTGAACTCTAATGTATTTGTTCTGCTTGACTTAAGCGCGAGACGGCGTTTTAGCCAGCTGTCATTTGTGACATTGTATTCTTCACGCGCTATCTTTATTGCCGCATTGGTCGCTTTTTTGCCCGCGTCGTTAATAGCGCGATTAGCAGCTTTTTTGATAGTTGCGGCGTTAAATTTATTGAGCTTTTCAATGATTTTTACATCGCCGACGATAACAACTCCATTTTTCATGCTGCTTTCTCCAATAATTTCACTCTATCTTGCTGCAAAAGCTCTAAAAATCTTTCATTTGTAAGCGTGTAAAAGTTTTTATCATCACATATCAGCTTATTATCCTCTCTTTTATAAATGCCTTTAATCTCTTTACCATCAAGTTTTATCTGCACTCTGATGTTTAAATAATTTAGATAAACCTGATTTTGCATAAATTTTACGAGTCCGAATGCTCTATTTTCCTTATAAGCTTTTTTATCGTTCAAATAAAACAAATATGCAAATCTCATATTTTTACAACTTATATTTTTATGCTTTTGGTACTCTTGATAAATTTCATGTTTTTTGCCTACTTGTTTATTTGACAACCTGCATCCGAAATACATATCTTCAAATTCAGCGTCATAAAAACAAGCGGCGCTATTACTACTACTTATATTATTAAATTCTTCGGGGAACGGCTGGGGAATTGTATTTTCAGAATGCCAATTTTGTGGGGCTTCTTGCTGTATTTGAGTGGGGATTTGCTGGGGAAGGGCATTTTGGACAGACTTATAGTGTTGAACATTTTTTAGCATCCAGTGTGCAAAATAAATCTCAATTTCTGCCTTAAATTCAATTATCCATTTTTTGGCAGTTTTGTGGTCTATTTTCCACGCACTCCCGTAAAATCTAAATGAATTAATCCTGTTTGCCTCCATATCGTCATAATAATCCATAAAGGCTTGCGCCTTTTCGCGCTTGCCTTCCCGTTTTAATTCTCTTACATAATCGCTCGGCATCGAAATATAGCCAAGCCTGTTTTTTTGTGTTTGGTTCAACATGTTTTTTTATCCCCCCCTCGTGCATCGTTTGTTGTCATATAAATCCTTTTGAATATCCGCCCTGATAGGCATAATCGCCCGTCGGATTATCATTTTGGAAACAACTGTGCATCCCGCAAAAATAGCACTCGCACATTCCAGCCTCGCCGTCCCGCGCTTTAGCTATTATCATCTCCGCAGGCGCATACTTCGGTTCTGGCATGTTCGTATCCAATCTCTCATAGTAGCTTGCCCTATACGGGAATATTACCCAGCTCGCAAGTTCTTCGATTGCAGAACTCTGCCCCAAGTCCGACAGACTCGGACGCTTATTATTCCTTGCTTCGTTTGCGCGATTGAGCTGGTGCAATACTATAGGCACAATGCCGTATTCTTTTGCTGTTTTGATTATGCTTTTTAGTTGCTCGGCAATTTCATTGCTGATTTCATAACTGCCGTTACTCTTTTTTTTGATATGTTTGAGGTGGTCGATGATCCAAACCTTAACATGCTTATTGTGCCTAAATACCTTGCCGGCTTTCGCACATAACTGTTCGATCGTTGGATAGTATAAAGAGTGAAGCACCAAGTTTTTACTATTCTTAAACTCATCAATTATTTTATTTGTATTAACATGATTGATAAACACACCGCGTTTTAAATCCTGAAGATTCTCGTTTGCTCTATTTGCGACAAGCCTGCGCACTATTTTAGAACCGCCCATCTCAAGAGAGTCAAACAGTACGCCCACACCATTCAAATCGCAATAATTTGCTATCGTGGTTCCTGCCGCAGTTTTACCCATCCCCGGGCGTCCTGCGATAACAACAAGTTCGCCGATTTCAAATCCCCCAGTTCTGTTATCCAGCGTTGTAATGCCTGTTTTATATCCCGTTATGCCGTCAACGGCATTCAAGGCATTTTTTACTTCCTGTTCAAATCGAACGGTAAAGTCCCGTATATTTTCTATCTGCGTTCCGATACTGCCGTCTATTATCTCGTCTGTTTGATTAGAGATAAAATCGGCTATTTCATGTATATCTATACTCTGTTTTGTTTGTTTTTTGATTTCATCGGCAAGCTTGTAAAAATATCGATAACTTGCCTTTTTTTGTATATCTCGTATATAACTTGTAATGTCAGGCGTCCAATTCGTGGACATGATGTCCAACATCGCCTGTTCATTCCATTTGCCGCTTCTCATAAGCTCATTATGCAAAAAATCCTCGCTTATAGGTTCTTCTCTTGTATCAAGAGCTTGCATAGCCTCATATATATATTTATGCGCAGGGAGATAAAAATCAGATGGATTTAGAGGGTTATCTTCAAATAACACAGGATTGAACAGTATGCTTGCCAGTACTGTCCGCTCTATGTTGATATTGTGAAAATTATCCATGTGTAGTATTTTTCCATGCTAATGGTAAAATGAGATTGTCAATCTCCAAAATTCCAAAAATAGCTTTTTTTGCTCTCTCATCATGCGGGTTAAGATTATATATCGCGGTTTTACCATTGCGATAAAATTCAATCTCACTGTTCAAAAACTTTTCATGGAAGTTGATAAAAACAGTATTTTTTCTAACTGTTACAATAATTACGGGGTTTAAATTGTACTCATCCATTAGATAATCACAAATTAAATTAAATATTTCCTGTGCGTTATCTTCGTATTGCTTACCCATAAATTGCCTTTAAAAGTTTTTGCCGATTAAGCTCTATTTTATCGCTCGGGATAAAAAAACCTCTTAAACGCCTCTCCTCTCTTTTGTCATAAGTAACGGCAAATCCGAAAATCGGATAATCATCATCGTTTTGCCCGTAAAATGTCTCTACTCTTTTCTCAAATTTCATTTTTTAGCCTTTTTCCATGCAATAAAAAATCTGCATTCCCATCGCCATATGTGTACTTCTATTTTTAAGTCCCACACATGTGGACAAATATCACAGCATTTTGGGCTGATGGATAAATCAATATCAAAACCAAATCGTCTGTAATCTTCACACGAATAACCCCAAAAATTCATTACTATCAAGAATCGCCAAAAATCAAAAACTTTCATTTCAACCTCACTCCATCCAGAGAGTTTTTTTATCTCTCTAAGCGTGCAAAAATTTTCAAGCCTTTTTCGGTTTTTTCGCTTAGTAGCTCGCTCATCAATTCGCACATCTTGTTTATAGCCTCGCCGATAACTTTATCTGTCTCTTTGATATCGTCGAATATCTTGTCTTTCATTTTTTTGCCTCTAAAATCCAAAAAATAACACAACCCTTGTGTCGGTTCAATTATCATTCTCGTGGTATCACGGAAATGATTTTGAGTTTATTTTCATTTCAATACGCCCCGCGTAATTCGTAACGGGCGGAGCTCCGCCCGATGGTTTCTCCTCCTACCAAAAAGGGGTTACAAACAATGCCTTGCAGTAACCTCCACAGGGCGCATAGGTGGTAATGCGCCCTGTGCAAGCTACTTTTTATTTTTTGTGCCTTTGTCCTTTACATTTTTCTATATCCTTGCACATCAAACATTCATGTTTTTTACACTGCTTATAAGTAACGCCAAATGCTCTGCGGTTATAGTTCTCTATCAGCTTACTTATCTGTTTGTCTGTCAAGCACTCATTTAATTCTTCAATTCTCGCACAGTCATCATCATCGCAAAAAGCCATAAAACGCATATTGTCACAATAATACATAGTAAGTAAAAATTCGTCTCTTTCATTAACGACTATCATTTTTTTACCCTTTCTTGACCAATTTGATTCTCATTGGCTTTGTCCTTTTTGTCTGAAAACTTAAAAAAAGTTGTAAGATTATCTATCCTATAGACTGTTACGCCTCGTCTTTTAAGTCCCAAGTCATACCTTGGCTCTTCTATCGTCTTAAACAATACCCAAGCTAAGAAAAATAGTACAAGTACTATCAAAATGCTACTTGCTATAACCAATACAGCTAAAATTTCAATTGTCATTTTTAACTTTACGCTCCTTGTATCTTTGTATAAATGGTTCCCACGCTTTAATCGGTATACCTCTATCGCGAAGCTCAAAAAGTTTTAAAGCAGTTGGAAGTTGTTTGGCTTCTTTTATTTTTTTGATACTATCGTTGGTATATCCATACTCTATAAGTATGCGTTGAATTTTTTCCCATTTCATAAGCGAATGATAATTAAATTCCCTTAAAATAACTTAAAATTATGCAATAAGAGAATTATTTTCCCTAATTTTTGTGATAGAATTAGCTATTTTTAAATGAATTAAAGGATTTAGATGAATAGTTTTAGAAAAGATTTTTTAAGTGAAAAAATACAAGAAACCTATGGAACAAATGCAAAATTTGTGGAAGCGCTGCGCAAAAATGGAATAGAAAAAACTGAAGATGCTATTAAAAAATGGCGACAAGGCAATAGCGTACCAAAAGTAGGTGAACTTAAAGCTATATCAAGAACTCTTGGGATAGAAATACAAGAGTTATTTGAAGAACCCATTTTTGACGGCATAACTAAAGCAATAAAACAACTTGGCGAACCTGCAAGAAATATAAATAAATATTTTTCAGATATATCTAAAAAAATCACATCATTTACAGAAGGATTAAATTTTCACAATAAAGAAGTTGCAAATAATGACAATGGGAGGTTTGATATAAATATAATTTGCATACCAAAACTTTCTATCACTGCAAGTGCAGGAAATGGAAATAACCTCGAAAGTATCGATAAATTTGAAATGGAAGGCATATTGATAAGCGACGCAGATACGCTTAGACTCGATAATAATAAAAATTTAAAAGCTATAAAAGTAGATGGATATAGTATGATACCTGTACTTTTACCGGATAGTTGGGTAATTTTTAACGATGATGGAAATTTTAGAGGAGATGGGATCTATGTATTGAACTGGGACAATACACTTATGGTAAAAATTATACAACTTGCTCCAAACGGCAAAATAGAGATTATATCGGCAAACAAAGAATATAAAAGTTATATTGTTGATTTAGAGGATTCACAAATAGCATTTAAAATAGTTGGCAGAGTTATAAAATCTATAATATAAGACATAATATGAAGTGGGTAATAACTATAATTATAGTTCTGATTGCATGTGGTTTGGTGTTTTACATTTTTGATAAAAAAAGAACAGAGAAAAAGCTTGGCAAAAAAATAACTTTTGATGAGTATGCAGAATATGTAAAAATTGAGCAAAAGCAACAAAAAGAAGATATGGATAGAAAAGAGGAAGAAAGAGCGAAAAGAATATACGACAACGAGCTTAAAAATATTCGTGATGTTTATAAAAAAATAACAGTTAAAAGAAACTTTGAAAGCATTACTTACGATATTCAACTTAAAAAAAGAGAACCCATAAAGCAACATACTGTATTTGTCCAAAAATACCCAAGGAAAGGCATACAAAGCCTACTTAAGCAATTTAAAAATGATTTTAGCAGCGACGATGATTATTATATGTATGGATCTACTCAAAACAATCTTATTGGTTTACTCACAGAAAGGCTTGTAACGCATATTTTTGAGCAATATGCAGAGGATGGTACTAAAATAAGTTCCGATTGGGAAGTATTTTCACGTTTTCCCGTCGTAAAAGTAACAACGACTATTAAAAAAAATGGGATTGTTAAAACTGTCGCCACGACTACTAATTTTGTAAGCTATATGTCCATAAAAGATGCTATATATAAATCCTCAATTTCTGTTATTGGCAGTGAGATAGACAACCAAAATCCAAACGATTTTTATGCAGAGGCATTCTTGCAATTTAACACTGAAAGCAATGTAGATACTAATGAAATATTGGAATTATTTGAACAAGGAATGTCTTTTAATATGTATTTTGTCGGCGGCGCAAGCTATGAACAAATGCTGCAAACAAATATAACGGCGGAATACGGTAAGCTTAATCCAACAACGCACTATATTATCAATCCTATAGCCAAATCTCTCGACGCGCCAACTTTTGTAAAAAAGGTTTTAATTGGGTAAAAAATCTTATAAACAGACAAAAATGTTTGCAGACTACCAAAGCAGTATCAGCAATGAGAAAATCGGGCATTTCAGTTTTAAAAGTATCCATACAGAGATAAAACACTTGATTTTGAGAGAATGTATCAAACAGTCTGCAATAGTAGCCAATTACTTTGCAAAACTTGACAAAATCCCATCAAAGAATGGGCAAATTAAAAGATACTGTTATCTTGACTTTTACGCAGGTCAGGGTATGTTTGACGATGGGCAAAACGGCTCCCCTCTGATAGCATTAGAAACCGTGAACAAACATATGACATGCATACCTGTATCTTTTGTTTTCTGCGAAAAAGACAAAGCCTCATATGACTCGTTAAATTCAATAACGAAAGACGAAAAAAATGTTGATTGTTTTTGCGGCGCTTGGAGAGAAAATAGCCAACAGATATTTGGCGCATTTCATGTCTCTCAATGGGGATTTGCTTTCGTTGATCCGTTTGACAATTTTAAAACCAAAGAAGAATTTGATATGTTAATTGATTTTTTTTCGCAAACGACGCTAAAAGATATGCTATTCTTTTTTAATATCCAAGCTCTAAAAAGAATGTTTACAGACTATAGACAACAAGTTCTAAATTTATTTTCAGCAACAGAGGAAGATATAGATCGCGCTGAACATTTCAGTGATGGGATATTCTCCAAATTAGTTTTGGCAAAAGCAAAAAAAATGAAAAAAAAATTTATCGACGGTGCAGCTATACCAAACAGCACAAATGACAAGTTAAATGACAGCAATGCTTTCTATATGATGTTGGTAACAAACAGTTCAGGAGTTATTTTTCCTTTTTATGAGGCTTATGCAAAAACTTTGGAACAGTACAAAAAATGCCAGCAAACAAGCCTTTTTCCCCAAATCAGCACAGGAGACAAGATACTATCTATATTGAGTAGTAGTTTCATAGGCTTGTCCGATTTATCCAAACAGCTGTTAAGCGAATTTGTTGGGTGGAAAGAGACAAATTCCATAGACATGTTACCAACAAAAGACAATATCTGCAATGCTATAAATAACCTCATAAAAGATGGTAGGGTACAAATACATTTTACGGAAGATGGGAATAAATATGTAGATAAAAGCGGGCT
Source organism: Campylobacteraceae bacterium (assembly GCA_031276365.1). Taxonomy (GTDB): domain Bacteria; phylum Campylobacterota; class Campylobacteria; order Campylobacterales; family Campylobacteraceae; genus JAIRKW01. The sequence goes on from JAISNG010000110.1 coordinate 33,137, forward strand.
GTTAAGAAAAACTGCATTTTCAAGCAATAGAGCCTTAGAAAATATCGCTATTGCAAAGCTATAGGCATCTCATCCCACACTCTGCCGTCAAGCATCTTCCCTGCGGCTTTTTTGTTAAATCCTCCCCACTGCTTGAAAAAGAAAGGGATTGCTTGAGAGACACATTTATCTCTTATATTTCTCACCCACTCTTGTTTGACGGCTCTTGCCCCTGCGCCGCTTTCTCCACCGACTATTACCCAGTCTATACTCTCAAGCGGCAGATTTGGTATATCTGACAGTAAAGGCTCTATTGATAAAAATTTTATCTTTGATGGGACTTTTGCCAAGTCGTCTATCCTGTAAGTATGTTTTTGCGACTCTACCGTTACGCCCATCCATATATTATCGCTCCATGTAAGTTTTAGTGATAACTTCGTCAGCCTTTCGGAGCGTTTGGTCAAGACTTGAAATATATGTCTCTCTGCCTTGTTCATGACTTCAAATACCTTGGTGATATGCTCATCAGATACGCTGTCATGAAATATATCGCTCATGCTGCATACGAAAATGATTTGAGGTTTTTTCCATTTCAGCGGTTCGTCCAAAACATCAGGGTGAAACATCACATTAAAGCCGTTTTTATATCGCGGATTGCCCATAGCCTGAAGTCTTTTAGCCATCTTTTCGGCATAGCAATTTACACAGCCTGTACTTATCTTACTGCAGCCTGTTATTGGATTCCAACTGCTCCCAGTCCATTCTATGTGTGATTTGAGCGCCATCTAACTCTCCATTTTATAATAATTTTATCTATCTCAAGCTTAATTTTCAATCTAAACATTCTGTTCCCCTTCTCCTATTATAGCACAAAAAATATAAATGATAATATTATTCCCTAATTAAGCTATGTTTAAAGAGAATAATATTATCATTTTATAATAAATCAAAGGAGACACCCGTGACCACTTACACAAAAATGCTTGTCGGCAATCGCGCTGACTACAGCGTAAAATGGTTTCAAATCATCAAAGGCGGTTATATCGCATATTGGGACGGCAAAAAGTGGGTCGTCGTAGATGTCGCAAGGCGGACAAAATGACAACCGAAACCTTTTTGCAGGCGCAAAAGATAAAAAGCGACATAGATGAGATAAACATAAACCTTAACTCTCTTGAATATTTTTCAATTGAGGTTTGTTTTGGTGGAGATGGTGAACAAGTAGCAATCCCCCTTGAACCATACGAAAAAGTTGAAATCGTCAAACTTACCAAAAAGCTCTTAACCGAACGATTAAATCGGCTAAATAAGATTTTCAAAGAGTTGTAATCTTTTAACGTCTGCATTCATTGCGGACGTTAAAGGGTTTACCCTTAAATAGCCATGAAATTGATTGGCGCGGGATTTAGCGGTTTGACCATACAAAACCGTTTGGTTTTAGCGTTGATAGCATAACAGCGGTAGAAAAATTTATGCTTAATTTCCATTATTATAGATTATAATATCATATAAAAATCGGAGTAAATATGAGTGAAAACATAGTCAAACAGACATGCAAAGAGTTGGGGATAACGCAAAAAGAGCTGGCGGAAATGTTGGATATACCGCAGCCAACACTTGCAAGATGGCAGGCAGGAGATATTACCAAGATGGCACAAAAAGCGTTAGAGTTGTTGCTTGAAAACAAGCAATTAAAAGCTAAGTTGCAAAAAATCAAAGAAGCACAAAATATACTCAACAACTTATAAAACTATTCACTCCTGAATATTTTTTATAAATTTTTATTCAATAACGAACAAAAACCCTTGATAAACATTCAAAAATAATATAATATTCCAATTAAATATTCATTACTGAATATTATTCACTTTTAGGAGTATTACAATGAACCTAAACGCGCAAGAACTTGACAAATTAGACGATGCCATATCGCAGATTAAAGCGATAGCTCATCTATATGAGTGCGTATTCACATATGCCGATACGGTAGGAACGAACACAAGGCAGGATTTGGAAACTGGATA
>JAISNG010000129.1 GCA_031276365.1 Campylobacteraceae bacterium
GGGTGAAGTGTTTTTTGCAAAATACAGTGATTCGGCAGCAGCAGCAGCAGCAGCAGAAAGCCTTAAAAAGACTAACTCTGAATACAATAAACTTCTCAATAAAAAAGAGAAGATAAACAAAGGGATACTAAGACAAACTTTTTCTGAAGATGAAGAGAATAAGTTAAAAAAACTCCGTGATGATGCGATAGATAATATATATAAACTATATTTTGAACGTTATCCTATCATAGAGCCATCTCCAACTTCAAGACTTTTCAGAGAAGCTCCTTTAAGCAAACCTCAAAACGGCGACACTGTCGCCTTAAATGTTAATTGGTCTATTGATAGTACTTATACCTCTTTTTTGACAGACAATTCAACTAACCAAAACTTTGAAAACGTACTATTGATAGTACTTATACCTCTTTCCTGCCTTTAAATGGAGCAGAGATAACTGTATATGTCAATGAGAATAATGAATATCTTGCTTAAAAAATGAATGGCGCAGTTGTGCTTAAAAGTTATTATTACCATAACTATAATAATATTTCTAATGTTTTTCATAAGAAGATGCAGTAAATTTTAATATCCATGTTTTATATTTTTCTATATTGCGGTGTGTACGAAAACAGCAATCTCCTACGTCATTTCCGTACTTCTCGCACATATCGCTTAGGTGAAAACTCTCTGTACATTGCGGGAGAAATAGAAGCGGCGTATGAAATAATAAAAGGCAAGCACAGATTTATTTGTTAGTCGGCGGCAAAATGACGTATAAACTTTCCCGTAAGTTTACACCTGATAAACAGTGATACTCAGGACGCCTATTTACAGCTTTTACAGATGCCTTTTAGTATGATATTTTTGACGCTGTGTCCTTCTATGTTCGGATTTATCGTAAAATCCACGCATATAACGCTATGACAGCTTTCGCAGACAAAGTGTGCATGAGTTTTTTTCAAAAGTTCAAAATACCATTTGCGTTCGTCGGATTCAAATTTTTGAATGATATTTGCCTCTTCAAACAAAGAGACGTTCCTATAAAATGTCGCCTTGTCCATCTCTATTTTCATTTTTGCACGGATTTGTTCGTAACTAAGCGGCAATTTTGCTCTGCTTAATATATCAAAAATCATCTCTCTTGCCGCTGTCGGCTTGATGTTTTTGTCCTGAAAAAGCTTTTTTGTCTTCTCCCTCATTTTGACTCCTTTATGTGTGTCAAATGATAGCGAAAATTTTATTAAGCCGCAACTAAGTTGCATTTATATATTATCGCTTCAAAATCTTGCAACCAAGTTGCACAAAGGAGTTTGACGATGTTTCGTACAGCAGTTTTTATATGTTTGGGCGCGCTTGCGCTCTATGCGAAGCCAACAGTTATGGTGAGTATTTCGCCGCAGCAGTACATGGTGGAAAAAATCGCGGGCGAGAGTGTGGATATCGCTGTGATGGTGAGCGCGAATGCAAATCACGAAACTTATGAGCCAAAGCCCAGCCAAATGAAGCTTTTGGCAAAATCAGATATCTATTTTGCCGTCGGACTGCCGTTTGAAAAGGCGTGGCTTGAGAGATTTGCAGCCGCTTCTCCTAAGATGATAATGGTTGATACGGCAAAAGGAATAGAAAAGATAGAGTTGTCGGAGCATCACCATCATGGGGATAATGAACACGAAACAGACCATCATGAGCATGAATCTCATGAACACGAGGGTCATAAAGCCCACGAACATGACAACCATGAACACGCAGACCACGACGGGTTTGACCCGCACATTTGGCTTGATCCGATTTTGGTCAAAATCCAATCCAAAAACATAGTCGATGCCTTAAGCGCAAAATATCCGCAAAACGCCGCATTTTACGCGAAAAATTACGAGAATTTTGCAAAGGAGCTTGACAAGCTGGATGCGGAACTCTCCAAAAAACTTTCTGCTTTGAAAAATAGAAGCTTTTTTGTATTTCACCCTTCATGGGGATATTTTGCCAAACGATACGGTTTGGAGCAGATATTTGTTGAGATTGAGGGGCAAGAACCCAAGGCCGCACAGCTTATAGAAATACTCAAAAAGGCAAAAGCAAAAAAGATAAAAATCCTGCTGGTTGAGCCCCAAGTTTCAGAAAAAAACGCTAAAATAACAGCCGACGAAATAGGGGCAAAACTTGTAAAAATTGACCCGATGAAAAAAGATTTAAACAAAAATTTAAACGAGTTAGCAGATATGTTGTTGGAGTTTTGACGCATGATAATGGTGCGGGTTAGCAATCTTTCTTTTGCGTATGACAAAGAGAGCGTGTTGGAAAATGTAAGCTTTGAGTATGACAACAGCGATTTTCTGGCTATCGTCGGACCAAATGGAGGCGGAAAAAGCACACTTTTGAAACTCATTCTGGGGCTTTTGAAACCCACGAGCGGCAAAATGGAACTCTCATCACGCGAGATAGGTTACGTTCCGCAAAATACAATGCCAAACGGCGAATTTCCCATAAGCGTTTTGGATGTTGCGCTCATAGGAAGGCTCAAAAATAACAGTTTTGGTTTTTACAAAAAAGAGGATAGACAAAAAGCGTTTGAAGCGCTTGAAAAGGTCGGTATGCACGAATATGCGCACAAAAAGATAGGCGAACTCTCAATGGGTCAGCGTCAAAAAGTCTTTATCGCCCGCGCGCTTACATGTGAAGCGAGATTGTTAATACTTGACGAGCCGACCGCGAGCGTTGATATGCAAGGACAGGTGCAAATCTACAATATCCTCAAATCTCTGAATCATAACAAGGGCATCATCGTTGTAAGCCACGATATGGATGTGGTTTTGGGCTATGCTACAAAGATAGCCTATGTCAGCCGCACGCTTTTTATGCATGAGTCTTCGGCGCTCACAAAAGAGGCGTTTTTTGAAAAACTCCAGTCAAACGAGAGGCATAATTGTCCCGTTGACGTATTTATGGCAAACACTTGCACACACAACCACACAAAAGAGAAACGATGATAGAGGCTCTTGGTTTTCAATTTATACAAAACGCGCTCATAGCTGGACTTTTGGTCAGCATAACATGCGGCATCGTCGGAAGTTTGGTCGTGGTAAACCGCATGGTTTTCATCGCGGGCGGCATAGCGCACGGAGCTTACGGCGGACTTGGACTTGCGCTGTTTTTAGGAATTTCTCCGCTTTTTGGGGCGTTAGGATTTTCTGCAGTTTTAGCCGTAACGATAGCATTTTTGACTTATGCAAACAAAGAGAGAGCAGACGCAGTAATAGGCGCGATATGGGCATTTGGAATGGCTGTAGGCATTATATTTGCCGATATGAGCGAAGGCTATAATACTGACTTGACAAGCTTTTTGTTCGGTTCAATCTTGAGCGTCTCAATCGGCGATTTATGGCTGATGGGAGCAGTCTGCTTCTTTATAACGGTATTTGCAGCCGTTTTTTACAAAGAGTTTTTGGCAGTAAGTTTTGATATGGAGTTTGCGCAGCTTCAGGGTTTAAACACGCGGATTTTTTATACGGTTTTGATGATTATGACCGCATTTTGTATAGTTGCTTGCATCCGCGCCGTGGGTCTTATACTCGTCGTTGCGCTTTTAAGTATTCCACCCTACATTGCCGAAAAATTTTGTGCAAAACTCTCACGGATGATGATACTCTCCGCTCTCTTGTCCGCCTCATTTACACTCTTGGGTCTTGCACTTTCGTATATGTTTGATTTAACATCCGGCGCTTCCATTATTTTGGTAGCATCTCTGGCTTTTTTTATTGTCAAGATATGCATCAAAAACCGCTTATGATGTAAGATAAACCATATTTCTTTTAGTCGTTTATGCACAAGCGATAGTCTTATGCAGGAACTTTATCATAAGAAATACGAGAATATACCATTTATGTTATACAAGCACCAGAACAACAAGCAAAGCGCATAATTTCTCTCTGTCATTCCCGCACGAGTGATTGTGAAAAAATGTAGATATTTACCTTTTATGTCATTTCCGCGTAGGCAGGAATATAAAAAGGCAATATGAAAGAAATTAACATTTCGCTTTTGTTTTTTTGTCTTCGCTAGTGATTTTATGTTTTATAGTCTTTTTGGATATCCATTTTCACGGGTATGACAGAATATAATGACGCGCAAGAGAGGACGACATAAATTACAGAATTGGTGATTTTGTGTTGTTCGGATTCTTAGAGCTTATTTTTGGATTCCCGCCCTCATTTATGTTCGCTCGTTGGTATGACATAAAACCAAAAACCACAAAAACATACATAAAAAATAAAATGAACCAAAACTTTTCTTTTTAGATACCTATTTTCACAGACATAACGGAACAAGTTGTCATCTCCACATAAATGATTATAATAAAAGACAAGTATCCTATCTTCCGTCATTCCCGCGCAGGCGGAAATCTAAAAGAAAAACCAAATCAAACATAAAATCAGAAAAAATTGTAAAAATTATAATGATAATAAACATTTTTAAACTTAAGTGTATTTCTTTGGATTCCCGCCCTCCCTCACGATATGCGCTCATTTATGTTCGGTTGCGGGCATGACGGACAAAACGACGCGTATGACAAAAAGAGGACGACATAAGTAATAAAACTGACGGTTTTGTGTTGCTCATGTTTTTAAGATTCTACTTTAGATTCCCGCATTCTTTACTCCAATAACAAACAAGTTGCTTAAAGATACAACCTCATAATGACGATTAATACTATGGAATTGGACTTTAAAGATGTTGTAGAAACGGGTGCGACTGCTTTAGATGCCTCAGCTAATGCTGCCCCAGAGCTAACGTCCGAAACGGCGCCGCACCGACAAATAGCACTATAGCAAAAAAACATGGGAAAATCAAGTTGATGATTTCTTTAAAAAAATGGGTAACGTGATTGTTCGTGCAGGAATGACAAAATTGATGGTCTTATCTTATTTGTGCGTAAATTATGAATTTGCAGAAGTTGTCGAGCAACAAAAAAGAGCAGCGCAAATAACAAATGTGATATAGTTTGCATTTTTACTATATGCGCTTCGCTTATTGTTGATTGTGTCTAAATGTAATTTACCGCTTTGTAACTTCGCCGCAAAAAGGACATACTCTCAGCCAAAGTATTTTGGATATGATTACTTCATTGGTTTTCGTATATTCAGAGATTGACTGTTCATATATTCTTGATAACGTTTATCAAACTAAGATTTGTTTTATAATTTTTCTGATATTATTGCCATAATTTATTTATAAATTCGGTTTAATTTCGGGCGGTTTAGTCATATTCATCAGCTTTTCCTGTTAAAATATGTGATAAAACTGCCTGATAAATCGTTATTTTATAAGCTACAGATATATTCATGATAGTCATTATCAAGTTAAGTTTTATTTTATATAATTTCTGATATTATTGCCATATTTTATTTATAAAAGTGAGGCAAATAACAATGAAAATATATATTTTGATATCAGCTTTGGTCATATCCTTTTTGAATTTGGTTTTTGCGCAGATAAATGTTGATGCAAATGAGACCATAGAGTTGGAAGGTATCACGGTGATAGCGACTCAAGAAGAGAGTTCCAAAATCCACATTAACGCAAAATCTCCCGTCCAGCCGCTTCCACCCTCAGACGGAGCGGGGCTTTTGAAAAGTATCCCGAATTTCAGCGTTACAAGAAAAGGCGGTAGTTCTGGCGACCCGCTTTTCCGCGGGCTTGGCGGTTCGCGGCTTGCTATCACAGCGGCGGGCGATTTCCTTTACGGTGGCTGCGGCGGGCGCATGGACCCTCCGACGGCGTATATTTTCCCGAACTCTTATGATAGAGTCGTCGTAACAAAGGGACCGCAAACAGTGATATATCCAGGCATAATCACAGGCGCGGTACAATTTGTAAGAGATGATATCTATTTTTATGAGAACGGCAACAAAGGGGGGTTTGGGCTTACGGCAGGAAGTTTCGGCAGATTTGATACTTTTGCAGATGTTACGGCGGGGGCGAAGTTTGGCTACTTGAGAGTCAATGGCGTACACAATGAGCAGGGCGATTATAAAGACGGCAGCAAAGAGAAGGTGCATTCGGCATTTGAGCGCAGTTCGCAGATGGCGCAAGTCGGTTTCACGCCCGACGAATACACTCTCGCAGAGTTCACATATGACATATCCCGCGGTGAAGCCGCATATGCGGACAGAATGATGGACGGTTCAAAGTTTGATAGAGACGCTTACAAGATAAGATTTTCAAAAGACGAAATAAACGACGTCTTGAAAAATATCAATATTCAATATGGATACAGTTATGTTGATCATGTAATGGACAATTACAATCTAAGAGACAATTTGGCAATGTTTATGGCTTCAAATCCAGACCGCAAAACACAAAGCGCAACTTTAGGCGCCAAGATTGATGTTGGTCTGGCAGAGATTAAGGCGGGCGTGGATTGGATAAGCGACGAGCACAGAGGACGAAGCGGCAGCGGAGCAAACAAAACTGCGGCTGATACTTACAAATATCAAAACAGAGTTACAAACCAAAAAGCCAACGATATAGGTGTATTTGCCGAAGCTAACATTAAACTAACAGATGAGCAGTTGTTAGTAACAGGACTTCGTTATGATAAAACCGATGTAGAGCATTATACAAGCGGCAATAAGACCAAAGAGCGGAGCCTTAATACTAACGCCGCTTTTGTGCGTTATGAGTATTATAACGGTGAGTTTACATATTTTGGCAGTATCGGATTTGCACAAAGAGTTCCTGATTTTTGGGAACGTAACAGAAATAAAGAACTTGACAAAGAGAGCAATATCCAGCTTGATGCGGGCATTTTATATAAAGGCGGTGTATTAAGAGGTTCGTTCAATGTATTTGCAAGCGAGATAGATGATTTTATCCTTGTTTATTCTAACAACACAGCGGCAAATATAGACGCGGCGCGATACGGTTTTGAAGGCGAAGGCGAATGGGAGTTTGTAAAAAACTATAGACTTAGTTTAGCGGCAGCTTATACTTACGGTAAAAACAAAAGCGGCGGTAAAGCACTTGGGCAAACGCCTCCATTGGAACTTAAAGCTTCTTTTGGCTATGACAATGACATCGTCTCTGCCGCTCTTATCGCGCGTTATGCTGCTGCTCAACACAGAGTTGCAAAAGGCGAAGGAAATATAATAGGACAAGATATCGGCGAAAGCAGTGATTTCACTATTCTTTCAATCAATGCAGGCTGGAAGATAAGCAAAAAGATAAGCCTCTTTTTGGGAGTGGATAATCTCTTTGACAAAGATTACAGCGAATTTATAAGCAAAGGCTCTACTGATATAATCGGGTACAATCAGCCTTTAAGCGTTCAGATAAGAGAGCCTGGACGCCAATTTTGGGCAAGTGTGCAGGGGAGATTTTAGCCGCGTCAAACAGCATCTTTAATCAGGACGGCAAGTATGTATTTATTTTTACGCTTCAAAACGTTTGGATATTTTGGCTGTTTCAAGATATCCAACAATCGTAAATACATAAAGGTTGGTTTTAATTGCTTGCAAATTTCTTGAATAGATAATCTCCGATTTCCGACATGAGCATTCCCGCGATTATCAAAAATGCTCCGACAAGTTGAATGAATGTGAGAAGTTCGTTTGCAAAAAAATATCCGACAACGCCCGCCACTACAGGTTCACACGCGAATATGACGGCGGTTTTTGTTGATGAGGTGAATTTTTGCATGGCGGTTTGAACAAAAAATGCAAAAACGGTTGCAAAAACGGAAGTGATAAGAAGCGCTTTTATAAACGTATAATCAAATTTTGGCGGAAACAGTGGATTGCCAAGCGTAAAAATACCGAAAAGACAAAAAAGCGTTACCGCGCTAAATTGCACAAAAACAAGCAGATAAGTATCATATTTTTTTGTATAAACTTCAGTAAAAACTATCTGAAATGAAAACATAACGGCGCAAATGAGGGCGTAAAATTCGCCTTTGCCCATATTTATCTCAGTATTTGCGCTTAAAAAATAAAGTCCCAAAGCGGCAATAAAAGCGCCCGCGCACGAATAGAGTGAGACGCCTTTTTTGAATATCATCAGTACGACAAACGGCGTTATGACGACATTAAGTCCTGTAATAAATCCGACAGTTGAAGAGTATGCATAGGCAAGCGCAAACGTTTGAAAAGCGTATCCTAAAAACAAAAAAGCGCCAAGAACAAAGCCTGCAAGAAGAGTTTTTTCGTCTATCAAGCGAAGGCGTTTTATACCAAAAAGCGCCATTAGGAGAGCGGCAAGCAAAAATCGCCAAAATAAAAATGTATAAACCGGCGTCTGTTTTGTAACGTCTTGCACTATCAAAAATGTAGAACCCCAAACGATAGCGACTGCCATCAGAGATAAATCTGCGCCAATCCTTTTGAAACGGTTCGTCAATTTTGCTCCTTGCTTTGAAAAAAAGCCTAATTTTACTACAAAACTTCAAAAATTCCCGTTATGTTTTTATAAATTACTTTATTTTTAGGCATAGCCTGCTAAAATTTGCTTTTATTCAACAAAAGGGCAAATATGGACGATGCCATCATCCAGATGATTGATGTACAGAAGTATTACGGCAATTTTCAAGCGTTGAAAAATGTAAACTTTAAAGTCAGCAAAGGAGAAATAGTCGTTGTATGCGGACCCAGCGGCAGCGGCAAATCAACTCTTATACGCTGTATTAATCGTTTGGAGGATATAAGCAGCGGCAAAATTATAGTGGATGGATTTGATATCTACTCCAAAAAGACAAATCTAAATGAAGTTAGAGCCGAAACAGGCATGGTTTTTCAGCATTTCAATCTTTTTCCACACTTAACGATACTTG
>JAISNG010000172.1 GCA_031276365.1 Campylobacteraceae bacterium
AAACTACAATCACTGCCAAACATAGCGATAAATGTTTTATAGTCTCTTTGTATCTGTTTTGATAGCTTACTGTATTGGTATAAGCCTTTAAATGATATGGTGATAGCCTTTTGAACGTGAGTGTTGGGTTAAGTTGTATTCTAAACCCGTATTGTGCGATTTGAACTTTGCCAAATAGACATAATAATGGCTATCACCGATTTTAAAGCTGTTGAGTAGCTTTTGATTGGCCTGCCTTTTAAGGTCAATAAGCATTAAACTGTTTTTTACAGTCGTTAGTTTGCCAAAACGGCGTAATTTCGGTAAAATGCTAAACGGCAGGATAAAATTTAAGCTATCAATGTTACCTGTCTCTATCGAGATAGATATCAAACAAGCTTTTTATCGCTTGTCCTGCTTTGTTTTTGCTGTCGGTAGGTGTAGAGGTTCCAATTCTTGACTTACCGATAGCTTTTTTACTGCTGTTTGCTTTTGCTAACTCAATCTTTTTTAGTTCTTTTATCCGCTTTAACGCGTTAGCCCTTTTATCCATCGGTATGAAACGAATTTTAACCGTTTGACCGTTTTTAAACTTTAGCGTGTTTTCTGCGATAAGTCCTAAAGTTTTAAGCTTGCAAAAGTATTGATTAGGGTTTGACATTTGAGAGCCAAAATCAAGAGACGATAAAGCCCTGTCGCTATCGTATAGCGTTTCAAGTATTTTTAGTTCATTACTCATCGTATTACCTCAACTTATTTTTTTAGTGCGTGATAAAAACTTGTCAATGTCTTTAATACTGTAAAGTATCTTGCAATTCTTACCTTTACCACTACCCATTTTGATATAAGGTATGCCGATACCTTGGGTTCTTAGCCTCTGTAATGTAGCTTTAGACACATTCAAATATTGTGTCGCCTTTTCTAGTGTTAATGACTGCTTTTGAATATTATTTGACATTGGACAACTCCTCGTGCTTAATTTTGGAGGATTATACAATAAAATAAATAATAAAAAAGTAAAGTGATTATGTAGCATTTTTTAAATGAGCTTTGAGGTGCGTATTTGACAAAAAACTTCATTCTGTTTATTCTTGCTATCTTTTTGGTTTTTGTGTGCTTGTGTGCAATGGCTTTTGTCTTAAATGATGAGGTTGGGTTACTGCTGACTAAAAGGTTATTTCATAAAGACAATTAAAAAATGTTTTATTTTTTGTGCTTTTGGTATTTTTTTGCAATCCCCCGTTAGTATAGAGTTTGCTTTTTTAATTCCGAATATGTTTTTGAAATAATTAATAATATCTAATGTCGTTATTTTATCATCTGTTATTTATATGTATGTATGGCAAAATGCGTTCATTATTAAAGTAATTGTAATTTTTCTATAATTACTTTTGCGATTTTTACGATGTTTATACCTTGAAAGTCGTTTATACAATAACATACAAAGTTTATGTACTTTTCTCTGATGTGCGGTGCTAAATGCTCACCAAAATGGTTAATTTTTGATATTATTTCGTATTCTGTTACCGTTGGATAATTTATATTGATTTCCAATCTTTGATAATTTTTTGATTTATGTTTTGATTTTATAGTTTTTTGTCGATTCATAAGATGTTTTTCAATAGCTATTATCTTTTTATCATTGGCTTCAATTAATTCCATAACTTCTTGACGTACCGTTCTACAATGCTTTTTACCATAATCCCTTTACCTCCTCAAGTCCGTTATCGGGTGCAAGTTTTGCATACCTCAACGTTTCCTCAATCCTTTTGTGGTCTAAGAGTTTCATTATCGTGAATATCGGAACGCCTTTAATGGCTAAGTGGCTTGCGAATGTATGCCTTAATGTGTGGATTACAACGCGGTTTTTAGCGTCTTTGGTGTCAAATCCATCGTTAAACAATTTGTTTAGGAGCGGTTGGAGTTGCTTTTGAATAGTGCGCGCGTCCGTGTCAAGCAGTAAATCATTTGGATTTTTAAGTTCTTGATAACGTTGTGTGAGTAACGATAAGAGGTTATTTGACACAAACCCTTTGTAGCTGTTTTTGCTTTTATGATTTTGTAGCTGAATGGTGCGCGTGATGAGGTTGATATCCTTTTTGGCTATTGATGTTATCGTTTTTAAGCGCGCGCCCGTGCTGAGTGAGAGTTCAATAAACAATAAAAGCTCTGGTTTGTTCTTGATGGTGTCTTTGAGTAGCTTTATCTCATCGGTATTTAAATATCGCTCGCGGTTGTTATCCACTTTGGGCTTATCCACTTTTTTGCAAGGGTTTATGTGCCTTTAAACAGTTCTCTATCAATGGCAAAGTTGAAAATGGCACCTATTCGCTGCAAATAGCTTTCTACTGTTTTGGGTGATTTGTTATCGCTGATGAATTTATTTTTGAATTTATTCACCATTTCAGTCGTAATATCGTCCAAAAAGCTATCATCAAAGATATCTTTTATGGCCATGTAAGCAAGAGATACCTTTTTTGAGTTGTTTTTGCTTTGGACATACTTATCTACCATATCTTTAAAGGTTACGTTGTTTTTATTCTTATACTTAACTATCGGTGTGTGGATTTGCCGAATTTCATTTCATTGATAATATCGTTTCTCTTTTGATGGCAAAAGGTTACGCTTATGCCCTCGCTTTTTTTGCCTATCTTAACAGTCTTGTTAATCCTGTCTTTTTGTATCTTACGTAATAAGTCAAATCACCATTGGATAAAACCTTGTGGAATATGCCGTCATATTTTGGACTACTTTTAATAAACTTATCGCTTTTTTTCACTGCCTCACCTCTTGGTTTAGGTTGCCCTATGGTTGCCCATATTATAGCATATTTGCTATTAATTGATTTTATTGGTGTTTTGTGATATCATTACGGAGTATGATTTTAAGGGTCTTTTGAAAGCTTCTGAAATCGTTTAAGGTTAGATGATTTTTGTATGGTACCTGAGGTTCATCTTAAACACCCTGCATGCGTCCCGTATTTACTTCTTTCCACTCTACAGGTTTTCCCTCAAATGTTGGTGTATCAGGTGTCTTAGTAGGAGTTTTATACATTGTCTTAACCGATAATATTTTTATTTGTCCTTTGCGCGGCTGAATATCTCTACAATATAAAAGGTATCATCATACATAAAAAAAAGTTTTTGCTCCAAAAACATAGCAGTTTTGCATGTGATATTTGTCAGCTGTGTAGGGAATTTTTGCAATGAAACGCTTGAGTGCCAAACTTGCAATGTAACCTGCGCGTAGGCTTTTAACTTACGCTTTCAATTGTTTCCTTCACACCTCCGTTATTCCTGCGACAATGGTTACCAAAATGATTTATCACTTTGGGTAAAACCAACAATAAGCGAACACACCATCTCCGTCATTCCAGCGTAGGCGGGAATGACGGAGATGTGGCGAAAATTACTAAGTATGATAAGATAATGAAGAGGGTTTTAATACACAGCTGTGCTTATCTCTTTTATTGTGAGTGTTGGTTGATATTCTACTTACATCTTAAATATTTTTGTATTTGGATTAATATCAAACATTTCTTTAGCTCTATCTTTAATGATTGCTTCTCTTACGGCATCAATTTCTTGACTTTTGTCCAATAGAATGATTGTATTAGTCTCTGCCATTTTATTCTCCTTGATTTGTTTGGTTGCTTTTTAGCTCTTTGCGCGTTTTACCGCCGTATTCTCTTAAGAGATTTCCTATTTTGTCTAATATTTCTCTGTCTGATCCTGAGGTTATCGATCTTCTGAATTTATATTCATCCGTTAAGGTAGTTTTATAACTTTCCATATAGTATGGATCTCCCTCTATAGGCTTAAAATCAGTTTTATTAAAAATGCTCTTTTTATAATTTTCTACATTTATATTTCTTCTTACGGTATATTCCACTATATAATTCACATCAAGCCCATGTTTTAAGTATATCTCTACACCGTCGTAATAATAAGAAAACATTAAAAAATGTATCAAATCCAACTTATCGCCAAACGGAGAAACACTTCCTCTGCCTTTTACGTGCGGATACACCATATCATTCTCTTTGAGTGTGGCATTGTATTCAAGCAATAG
>JAISNG010000179.1 GCA_031276365.1 Campylobacteraceae bacterium
AACTTGTGTCGTTGCCGATTTAAGCAATGTTTCCAAGATACTGTCCGTACCCTCAAGAGCTAACCAATCGGCTAACTCTTGAACGCTTACGGGTGAAATTACAGGCTCCAAGCTTTCGGAAATTAACGCTTTTGTTGTCATTTCGTCTCTTTAGGTTCTTTGACCTTAGTTTCCTTAGGTTCTTTGACTTTCGTCTCTTTAGGTTCTTTGACCTTAGTTTCCTTAGGTTCTTCGGCAGGTACAATGAACCCTTTGGCAAGCAACTGTTGCGTTCTTATATCCTCGTCATCAAGCTCTACAATCTGCCCGAGCCTGTAGTCTTGCGTATAAGTTTTAAATAGATATTTCATCTTTTATCTCCTTATGCTGTCGCAACTGTGAAACTGCCCTTAGCAAATGCTTTAGGTCTATTAATTCCAAGTGCGTATCTCTCTTCGCCCAAGATAGCGATACCGTTTTTGACAAAGAAGTCAGAATGGCTTTCGCTTATTCTGATACTTGCATCCTCTCTATCATAGAGTTTCGCGCCGATTGTCCAATCGCCCAAAAGGAAATTGCTTTGAGGCATTGCATTCGTTACAACGACAGGAATTCTCCATATGCGCGGAGTTATGTTTACGCCATCGCTTGTAGCCGCAAAAGGCACAAGGATATAGTGTCCGTCAGCCGCACGGGATAGTTCAAGCGTTTCAAGGTCAGCAGGGTTCAAAACAACGCCTGTGATATTGTAATACTCAAATTGCTGGCATTTCGTGATAGCTTTCCTGATTTGCTCAAGCATTTTTGCACCGTCTACAATTGTTCCTACAGGGAATTGTCCGACGTCATTAATTCCGCTGTCATTTAAAATACCCGTGATATTCTGCCCTGTGCCGTCTCCCAAAAGAAGCTGATTATCGCTTGCCAAATCAAGCCCATAGATAAGCTCCGTATTTATGATGCCTTGAAGCTGTGGAGCGTCTGCTAATACTTGTCTTGACGCAGGTATCCAATGCGCTATAGTAGCAACAGGTACGGTTACCAAAGAAAAGATAAGGTTTTTTTCGGACTTGGCTACAAATTCGCCCGCACCCACGCCTGAAGCCGTTCCCTGAGGGCTTGCAGGTGTTATACCTGTGGTCATTCTCATAATTTCAACTGAACTTGTCGTTACGGGAATGGATGGGATAAGGTCTCTTACACGAAGCGGTCTATACCCACCTACATATCTATAGACTTCAGGGTCGCGGTATGGGTTTACCAATGCTCCCGCTGATGTACTTACACCCGTAATAGCCTTAAGCGATACGGTATCAACGAAATTTGACTTTTTGCTCTGAGCTGACTTGAACTGTTCGCTTGCGATAAAGCATTCGCCCGCGCTTTTTGTTTCATTTTTCTGATTGAAGCCTCTTTTTATATCAGCTTGCAAACCTTTTAGGATTTCATCAGCCGATTTGATAGCCTCATTTAGTTTTGCAATTTCAGCGTCTTTTGCCTCAAGAGCTGTTTTCAACTCTTTTACATCGCTGCTGTTGGCATTAACGCTTTTTTCAAGCAACTCCTGCGCCTCTTTTCTCTCGCTTTGAGCCTTTTCAAGCTTTTCAAGTAATTCTTTTAGTTCCTTATCCATTTTTCTATCCTTGTATTAAATTGTTTAATCTTTTTAGCGTTTCCGCACCTAACGGCTTATCTTCTTTTTGAGTGCTTTTATGCGGCTCAAAATTGTCAATAAGTGTCTCAAGCCTTTTAAACAGTTCGGGATTGGCTCTTTCAAGTAATCCCAAGTGATTTTTTACATTTGTTATGATTGCTTTTTCGTTCATAGGAAAGGTTACAACTGAAAATTCGTACAGTTTTATCTCTTTTATATGCCGTATCCCCTCTATGATGTCGCTCTTACCCTCAGGAACACAGTAGCCGATACTCATTGTATCTATTACGCCGTCTTTGAGTAGTTGCATAGCATCGCGACCAAGCTGTGTATCGCTTATCTGCGCTTTGACATACAGTCCTTTTTCATCTTCGCGCATTTCAATGGGTTTACCTATTGCTTCGTAATGCTGCCACAAGACTTTTATTCTATTGCCTCGCTCATTTATAGTTTTTGAAAATGCGCCTTGATGGATTATGTCTCCGCCCTCGTCCAAATCCCATGTAGCCGCGTAACCCTCAAATATTCGCTTTTCCTCGTCCAACTTCTCTTTTTTGAATGTCTTAAATTCCACTTTTTTACTCCTTTGGCACGGATACGACCGCACACCTGCAATTGATTACATTTTCCGCGCTTCCGTTCGGGTCGCCAGGATATGCTAACTCTTCACCGCCTACGATAAAGTTTTCATTCAGCCCTACCGTCTGTCTGTCCGCTTCAGCGTGCGTATCTCTCACCCTTTCATCATGCGAACCTACCCACTCTTTGACCATTTCAATACCAAGTTCGTTAGCTAACTCTTTCGTTAGTTGCATATTTGCAGTATTAGAAGCTTGATGTATTTCCGTCCTTGCTATAGTATTTGAGCGGATTTTAGATATTTCAGGAGCGTTTTTTCGTATCTCTCTTGCTGTCTCAGCTATACCTAAACCCTCTTTTATGCCTTTGCTTATGGCGTCTTTGATATTTTTTACGGTAGTAAACGTTATTTCGGTTACTTTCGTTACTCCGTAAATCTTAATAAATTCAACTATGCCCATGATAAACCTGTCATCTTTACGGCGTGAGAGGATTTGTCTTATGTTTTGAGAGCTTTCAATCCATAAAGATGTCAAAATCCTGTCTATTTTGTTTTGGTGTTTTGCAAGCAGTAAATCAACGCTCAAATTTTCCTCGTAAAGCTTCGCGCCCTCTCTTGTGGCTCTTATTATCTCTTTTTGGAACGCAGGAGCATATTTGCGCGTTAATGCGTCAATGTTATTGCGGATTATCGCGGCTTCTTGCTGACGCGTAAAGCCGTTAATGGTTCTTTTTGCCATACGCCGCCTCCGCACTTTTTACGGGTTCATCGTCTTCAAACGAAATACCCGCAGGGATTAAACTTGACGCCAAATACCCCATATCCCCGCCCTCTATATCCTCAAATCCAAGTTCTAATTTTTGATTGATTAGATTGAATGGAACGCCCATATTAAACAGTTTTTGCGCTCTATCAAGCTTTTTGTCCAAGTTCTCTTGCAGTGCGCTTAGATTTGAATAATCAGCTCTTATGCGCACACCCTCGCCGCAGAGTTGATTAGTAAGCTGTATTTCGTAAAGCGTAGCAAGAGGTATGATAGTATCTTGATATAGTTGTTTATTCATAGCTTCGGCATTTGCTAAATTAACATTTTCAGTCATTCCCAAGTTAGACAATGAAACGCCAAATGCCGCGCAAATCTCTATCCAATTAGCTTTTTTAGAGTTTGTAAAGTCAAGTTCAGCGGCACTCTGACCAAAATTTACTACTCCACCTGTAGTAACTATGGGTTTACGTGCGTTCTTTGGTCCCTCATAGTTTTGCTTTAACTGCTCTTTTATAAAGTTCATCTGTTCAGGCGTTGTACTCTCGTCCACTTTAATATAAATATCTGCAAGGCTTCTATTGGATAAAGATACCTTTTGCCACTCGCTTGTCTCTCTATCTATGTCAACCGCTATTCCCGCACCCTTTAAAATTGGCATACCTGTTGTTTGAGATGATGGATTGGGATACATAAGCTGAACGATTTCGCTCTCGTCATACTCAATTTTTTTATTACCAGCCTGATAGACATACTTCTCTATGAGTTTGGTTTTACCCTCAACAATTTGAACGTTTGCGCTCTCAAGCAGATAAAGTTCCTTGGTTATTTCGCCCTCAAGCGCCGATTTAACTTTGACCTCTCGCAAAAACGCATTACCGCTTAAATCCAACTGCTGACTTGCCGCGTAAATTAACTCATAAAACGATTGATAAGGGTTTGGTTTGCCAAGCAAGGTTTGGAGAGGGTGATTTGGTGAAGTTTCCCACTCGCCTTTAGCGTTCAGTGTTTCAGTGACAAATGATATAGCTGAAAGAAGTTTGGCTCTTTTTTCTATGCAGGCAAAAACTACAGCTGATTTTGAATAGCCAAGATTGATAGCTTTTTCAGCAGACCAATCAGTCCACGCGACTTTATAGACGCTTGCACCGTCTCTGATGTAGAAAGTCTTTTGTTTTCGTTGAAAAAATCGCTCAAATCCGAACAAATCGCGCCTTTTAATAATTTTACGCGATTATGACTCATTTTGAAAAAAAAGTTAAGGTAGTGTTTTTTTACCGCGGTGAAAATTTTACACCCTTGACTTTTTTGTGATTTTATGCTACGGGAAAATGATAGTTTATAAAAATAAATTTCGTTCACATGTTGCTTGCCAATATGAACGTTTTTTGCTAAAATGTTCATATTGGAGATTGAAAATGAACAAATTTGTTATTGGTAGATTAGTGTTACAACCTCAAGGCTATAAGGCTTTTATTCCAGAAGGCTTTCCCCCTCGCGGCACTTTAGAGTTATCAAGCCGCGTAATGACAAAACATACGGAGGCTGTTAGATTGCTTGGCAAATTAGACGGTATAACGGAACTTTTGCCCGATAAAGACCTTTTTTTGTTGATGTTTATTCGTAAAGACGCAGCAAGTTCAAGTCAGATAGAGGGAACAAACGCGACAATGATGGATGCTATAGAAAGTGAAAATACAGAGCCTCGTTTAGACTTGCCTGATGATGTTGACGATATTTTACATTACATAAAGGCATTAAACTATGGATTAAAACGAATGGAAGAGCTGCCGTTTTCTTTACGCCTTATAAGAGAGCTTCATAAAAAATTGATGAGTAATGCAAGAAGTTCGCATAATGCATATCCTGGAGAGTTTAGACGCTCCCAAAATTGGATTGGCGGAACTCGTCCTGACAATGCAAGATTTGTACCGCCGCCTGTTGACGCTATGAATAAAGCGTTAGATGAACTTGAAAAGTTTATGCATAACGACGATGCTTTCTTGCCGCTTATAAAAGCGGGGCTGCTTCACTCGCAATTTGAAACTATTCACCCATTTAATGATGGAAACGGCAGAACAGGCAGGATAATGATAACAATGTTTTTATGGCAAAAAAAACTTTTAGAGATGCCAATATTATATTTATCGTCATATTTTAAAAAACATCAGCAAACTTATTATGAAAAGCTCAACAATTATCATAATGGAGATATTTTTGGTTGGTTGGATTTTTTCTTGGACGGTATTATAGAAACAGCATCATCTTCAGTTAAAACTTGCGCGGCAATCACTAAATTGCGTGAAGCCGATATGATAAAAGTGCAGACGTTAAATCGCACCGCTTCGGAAGCTACGGTAAAAATATTGGAAGGTTTATATAAAATGCCGATTGCAGGAATAGCAGATGTTATCAAATGGTCAAATTATACTCCGCGCGGCGCATATAAAGCAATTGAAAGGCTCATTGATATGAAAATATTATATCCTGCCAAAAGTAGCGGCGCCTATGGGCAAAAGTGGTTTTATAAAAATTATATAGATTTATTTGATGATAATTAGATTTAATACCACAATATCAAAATTAAAAGGGGCATTTTTGCCCCTTTAGCTACTTGAAATTCACAGCTTGCTCGTAGAATTGCTTCAAATGAGAAATAAAGTCTTTAGATATGACTTTATTTTCGTAGATTGTTTCTCTTTTTTTGCCGATTAGCTTAACATCCAAAGTTTCGGA
>JAISNG010000017.1 GCA_031276365.1 Campylobacteraceae bacterium
GACCAATGGGCGTTTTTGAGATAGATAAATTTTCAAAAGGAAGCATCAAAATATCGCACGCCATAGCAGAAGCTCATGCAACCACAGTAGTAGGCGGCGGAGATACGGCAGACGTTGTCAATAGAGCTGGAGATGCGGACGAGATGACCTTTATCTCTACAGGCGGCGGAGCAAGTCTGGAGCTCATAGAAGGTAAAGATCTTCCCGGAGTTAAAGTATTGAGAGTAGAAGAATGATAATAGCGGCTAATTTCAAGGCAAATCACACGCGGGAAAGCACCGCGGCTTATCTGGAAGCATTAAATCTCTTTTTAGATGCCTGCCCGACCTCATGTGATGTTAGGGTATATCCGTCTGCAAGTTCGTTTTTGAGGGCTGATTTGTATTCGCATGTAAAACTTGGCGCGCAAAACTTTTATCCTGTGATAAACGGCGCATATACTGGCGAGACAAGTTCGCAGCATCTTGACGAATTCGGCATCAAAAATGTCTTGATAGGACACAGCGAAAGAAGAGTTATACTGAATGAGACACAAGATATTACAGCCAAAAAGTATGCTTTCGCAAAAGAGCGCGGCTGGGAGATTATCTACTGCATAGGCGAGCCAAAATACATAAGGGACAACGGTTTTGAAGCCGTCATGGAGTATCTTTGGAGCGAGTTTGAGGGCATAGATATAGATTATGAAAAGTTCTCTGTCGCTTACGAACCGATTTGGGCTATAGGAACGGGAGTGAGTGCAAAAATTCAGGATATAGCAGAAGTTCTGGACGCGCTTAAAAAGAGATTTGCCACCGCTCCATTGCTTTACGGCGGGAGTGTAAAAGTCGAGAATCTCTCCTCCATTTTGTCAATACGCTCATGTAGCGGTGTATTAATAGGAAACGCCGCTTTGGATGCAGCAAATTTTTGCAAACTCATACAGACGGCACAAAATGTACAAAAATAGAAAGGGAATAAAATATGTTTATGAAAAATAAAAAAGGGTTAATCGTTGGAATCGCCAACAATAAATCAATAGCATACGGCATAGCGGAAGCATGCCATAAACAGGGCGCAGACTTAGCGTTTACATACTTAAACGAATCACTTGAAAAAAGAGTACGCCCGATAGCAGACGAGTTTGGTAGTAAATATGTCTATCCGCTTGACATAAACAAACCCGAAGAGCTTGAAAATTTGACAAAATATATAGAAAAAGATTTCGGCAAGATTGATTTTCTGGTTCACTCCGTTGCCTATGCGCCGCGTGAAGCGCTTGACGGAAAATTTGTAGATACGAGTAAAGAGGCTTTCAATATCGCGCTGGAAACGTCCGTCTATTCGCTGATAAGCTTGACAAGAGCATGTCTGCCCGTGATGAACGATAACGGTTCAATTTTGACGCTTACATATATCGGCGGAGAAAGATATGTTCCACATTATAACGTCATGGGCGTAGCAAAAGCGGCGCTGGAGTCAAGCGTCAAATATCTTGCGGTTGATTTAGGTACGCGTGGCATAAGAGTAAATGCCATAAGTGCAGGCCCTATCAAGACATTAGCTGCAAGCGGTATTGGCGATTTTAGAATGATTTTAAAATGGAACGAGCTTAATGCGCCGCTTTGCAAAAACGTAACGATTGAAGAGGTCGGCAGCAGCGCGCTTTATCTCTTAAGCGATCTGGCTTCGGGTGTCAGCGGCGAAATTCACTATGTGGACGGCGGATATAATATCATGGGAATGGGACGAATAACGCAGGATAAAGAGGGCAAAACTACGCTTGTATGGGATTTGAAAGAGTAAAAACAGATGAACAGAAAGATTTTGTATATAGACATGGACGGCGTTCTTGTGGATTATGAGTCGGGGTTAAAATCTCAAAATGAAAATATTTTGAGAAATTATGCTGACAAAGATGACGAAATACCAAATCTTTTTTTAAACATGCCGCCTATGAAAGACGCTTTGGAGAGTTTCACAAAACTCTCAAATATATACGACGTTTGCATACTTTCTACCGCTCTATGGGAAAATATATCCGCATGGAGCGACAAACTCTTGTGGGTCAAAAAACATCTTGGCGAAAATGCAAGAAAAAGGCTGATTTTAACGCACCGTAAGGATTTAAATATCGGTGATTATTTGATAGATGACCGCCTTAGAAACGGGGCAGATAAATTTCGCGGTGAACTGATACTTTTCGGAAGTGATAAATTTCCTGTTTGGGAAGCCGTATGCAGATATCTTATATGATAAAAATCAGCCTGAAAACATCTAATTTGTCCGCAAAAGACACCCAGCAATGAAAACTGTACTTAAAAAAATCAGCTATATCGCATTTATGCTGTTTTTGATAAGCATCATATCTTTCGGCGCGATTCATCTGTCGCCAAACTCTTTTTTTGCAAGCGGCGAACTAAATCCAAATATCACTCCCGAAGATATAGAGCGGCTAAAAGCCGTATACGGACTGGATAGACCGCTTTTTGTACAGTATATCTCGTGGTTTAAAGCGATATTGACACTGGATTTTGGTATATCGTTCGCAAGCGGAAAAAGTGTGAGCAGTGAGATACTTTCACGCATTTTGATTACACTTTTGATAAACGCTGTAAGCTTGGTTTTCGTCTTTTGTATATCAATCTATTTTGGCATCAAATCCGCTCTAAAAGAGGGCAGGATGTATGACCACGCTATGAAACAACTCTCTTTGGTAAGTTACGCTATGCCGTCATTTTATCTTTCGCTGCTGTTGATACTTTTCTTTGGCGTCTATCTTGGATGGTTTCCAATAGGCGGGCTAAACTCCGCATATACGCAGATTCCAATATGGCTTGATACGATATGGCATCTCTTTTTGCCGATAACGGTTGTGATTTTCGGCGGGATAGGAAGTATGATTGTGTATGTCAGAGGACTTACTTTGGCGATAATCAAAAGCGACTACTTCTTTTTTGCAAAAGCAAGAGGCATTAAAGGCAAAAATCTTTTAAGATATATCATACTGCCAAATCTTATGCCGCCACTTGTTACAATGCTCGGACTCTCGCTCCCAGGACTTATCGGCGGAAGCGTCATTTTAGAATCCATATTTTCCATAAACGGCATGGGGCTTTTGTTTTACCAAAGCGCACTTGCGCGCGATTATCCTGTAATTATGGGCATTTTGGTTATATCTTCGTTTTTAACGCTTCTTGGAAACATGTTCTCTGACATATGGCTAAGTGCGGTAAATCCGCACTTTAAACACGCCAAAAGATAGATTTTGCTGTTTTTCAACCTGCGGCAATAAAGCGCGGAGAAACCATTCCTACAACGAGCAAAGAGTTTTCATAGAAAACGATATTTGCGAGGCAAGCGGGAATCCAAAGAAAGGCTGTAATCAAAAATAAGAAATGTTTATAAAATATGTTTTGTCATATATTCCGTCATTTCTGCA
>JAISNG010000032.1 GCA_031276365.1 Campylobacteraceae bacterium
CACGATTTTAATATCAGCAACAAGTGCGGCAGTTAGTCTCCATGCCATCAAACTATATAACTGCCTTAATTGTGTGCCAAAAATGGCGATTTTATCGTAAACCGCTCTCTCAAAAAATGGATATACATCCCGCCTCTTTACCTTTATGTAGAACACGCTTATTGGAACGTCAGTAGCAAAATTTACTGCGATTTTATCGTTCAATACGCTTTCAAAACAACAAAAATCAATTTTACTTAACATGTACCAAATATTTTACCACGTACATGAAGAAGCACGGCTTTAATCTACACACCGTCCTTATCAAAGTTTTTCAAGTAGTTTATTGAGTCCTCTGCCTATCTCTTTTTTCACTTTATCTTCAATATATTGCGACCCAAGCGTAACTTTCGGTTTACTGCCCGTACCCGTAACTTTGCCGTTGATGTCTGTTTTTTCTACCTGCGCATTAAATGGTATATCCAAAACTCCGCTCGTGATTTTGCCCTCGGCGACGTTTAGTGTTACTTTTTTGCTCTTTGCATCAAACAAAAATTTTATTTTTTCATTGTCTATAGCGCCGTCAAGCATGATATTTTCATAAGTTTCAGCAGTGATGTCAAAGCCGCTGAACGCCTTTATCAAATCCCCAAGCTGTGTTTGTGTCAAATGTCCGCTTGGACTTTCAGCCTTGAAATTGCCTTTGCTTGTACTAACATTATAATCAGCCTCAAGTTTTATTTTTGCGTCAAATATTTGCGGATAACTTAACATCTTTAAAAATTCAAGCGCGGACAAGTTAGCACCGTTGATTTTGGCTGTGTCGTTTTCAAAAACAAAATTGACATTTCCGCCCAAAGTATCGCTTTTGCCGCTTATTTTTGGCACTTTGTTTTTATATTCCGCTTCACCGCTCAGTGCAAGTGCGCCTATCATCTTTTGCCCCGTTATGCCGTCAAATTTGGAGAGGTCTTTTATGTCGGCAAAGTATATTGATTTGAGATCACTTTTGGCTGTATCGAAAGTGCCTTCAAATTTTTCAAGATTTGCCAGAGATGATAAAAATTTTACATTGAATTTCAGGTTATTTCCGTTCATAGTTACATTTGACTTTGCGCTAAAATCGCTCTTTGGAAGCGTTAAATCGAACTCTCTTTTCGTAACCACGCTGTTTATGAGACCATTTGTCAAATCCACATCAATAACGCCTTTTTTGTTTGCGAGCGAGCTAAACTCTGCTTTTAGATTTAGAGCTGCATCGACGTAAGAGGGTTTGACAAGTATGTTTAAAATTTCGGATATTTTTGCGTTTGTCAAGCTTGCCGTAAGTTTGTCGTTGCTAAATTTCAGTGCAAGTTTTCCGTCCGCAAGATTGTCGCTGTTTACGTCGGCTTCTATTTTATCCTGTGCATACTTGACATTGCCGTAAAACGAGGCCGCGCCTTGGAGCGCAATACCTGCAAAAGATTCAAACTGTTTTAAGTTTGGAATATCAAGGCCATATGCGCTTGAAGTCTCAAAAGTGTTAATATTGACCTTCAAATCATTAGCCTTAAAATACACCAAAGACGAGGTAAAATCTACAGTGCCGACCAAATCATAAGCGTTGGAGAGTTTAAAATCAGCAGAAGTTTCATATGAAATGTCGTTCGCAAGCGTTACGTTAAACTCTTTTTTCAGGGCATTTTTATATATCACACCGTTATTTACATGCAAAACCGCACTGCCGTCAAGCTCGTTTTTCTCGTTTGGATTGATGTGTATTGTGGCAGAAAACACGCCGTCTGTGTATATCGGCTGCCCTAAAACAGCCAAAACTTTCGCCAACTTCAGATTGTCTGTATCGGCGTTGATGACAACAGGTTTGAAATCCTTCAAAACAGCGTCAAATCTCAAAGCCGCTCCGAAAATATCGCCCGTACCGTTAATATTTATATCCTTAAGATTGCCTGCGGTCTCTCCATTGAGCGTCAAAGGCTCATTTATCTTAATACCGCTGATTTCAGGCAGCTTGTCAGCATTGACCGAATAGTTTATGTCAAATGATTGGTTAAATAGATTTATCTCTCCTGCCGCTTTGGCTTTGATACTCTCCAAAACCACCGCTTCAACATCTATAGAGTTCATTCTCAAATAAAATTTATCCAGCCTTATATCCATACCGCTCGCCTCTTTAGCCTTTTTCTCTATGATAGGCTTCAAAATTCCATTTCCAGTATCCGTAAAAAGCAAACCATATACAAGCGCTATTGTAAGCACAACGAAAACCAAAACGCCAAATAGAAAAATTTTAAGAATTTTTCTCATTTTGTATCCCACCTTTATTTTTTATATATAAATAACTTTAGTCAAATAAACTCAAGTATTATGATTTTACTTGCATTAGGTATTGACATTTTACACCAAATATTGTAAAACTCCGTCACTCATTTAAGTTGAGTTCTAAAAAACAATATTTGTAGGACGAATAGCATGAAATTTCAACCACTAGGTCAACGAATCTTAGTTGAGAGAGTTGAAGAACAGACAACTACTACGTCAGGCATAATTATACCTGATAATGCAAAAGAAAAACCTTTGCATGGAACGGTACAAGCCGTAAGTGACGAAGTTAAAGAGAAAAAATTGGTCAGTGTGGGCGATACTGTCGTATTTGCTAAGTATTCAGGCTCTGAAATTACGCTTGATAAAAAGACCTATTTGGTCATGAGCATCGAAGATGTGCTCGGAATTTTAAAATAAGGATAAACCATGGCAAAAGACATAAAATTTTCAGACAATGCTAGAAACGAACTGTATGAGGGCGTTAAAAAACTAAATGACGCCGTGAAGGTTACAATGGGACCAAGAGGCAGAAATGTTCTTATCCAAAAGAGCTTTGGCGCTCCGTCTATCACAAAAGACGGCGTAAGCGTAGCTAAAGAGATTGAGTTGAAAGACCCCGTACAAAATATGGGCGCGGCGCTTGTACGCGAAGTTGCCAGCAAAACCGCGGACCAGGCAGGCGACGGCACAACAACTGCTACTATTTTAGCTCATGCAATTTTCAAAGAGGGATTAAGAAACATCACTGCAGGCGCTAATCCTATCGAAGTAAAACGCGGTATGGACAAGGCGGTAGAGGCGATTATAGCCGAACTTAAAAATATTTCAAAAAAAGTAAAAGATAAAAAAGAGATAGCGCAAGTTGCAAGCATCTCTGCAAATTCCGATGCAAAAATCGGCGAACTTATCGCTGATGCGATGGACAAAGTCGGCAAAGACGGCGTTATAACGGTAGAAGAGGCAAAAGGCATTCAAGATGAACTTGATGTAGTTGAGGGAATGCAGTTTGACAGAGGTTATCTCTCTCCGTATTTCATAACAAATGCCGAAAAGATGGAAGTCGCGCTTGACAATCCGCTTGTACTTTTATATGACAAAAAGATAACAAACCTTAAAGATTTACTCCCTGTGCTTGAGCAGGTTCAAAAAACAGGCAAACCGTTGCTTATCATAGCAGAAGATATCGAAGGCGAGGCTTTGGCTACGCTTGTTGTAAATAAACTTCGCGGCGTCCTAAATATAGCTGCTGTAAAAGCTCCAGGATTTGGCGACAGAAGAAAAGCTATGCTTGAGGATATCGCTATCCTTACGGGTGGAGAAGTTATTAGTGAAGAGCTTGGACGCACGCTTGAGAGCGCAACGTTAAATGACCTTGGCAAAGCCAGCCGCATAGTTTCCGACAAAGATAATACAACTATAGTAAACGGCGCGGGCGACAAGAAAAAAATTGACGCAAGAATCGCTCAAATCAAAGCGCAGATTTTGGATACGACAAGCGATTACGACAGAGAGAAATTGCAAGAAAGACTTGCAAAACTTAGCGGCGGCGTAGCTGTCATAAAAGTCGGCGCGGCTACCGAAACAGAGATGAAAGAGAAAAAAGACAGAGTTGATGACGCGCTTTCAGCCACAAAAGCAGCTGTTGAAGAGGGCGTTGTTATAGGTGGTGGCGCGGCGTTAATCGTAGCCAAATCCAAAATCAAACTAAATCTTGAAGGCGACGAGGCTATCGGCGCTGACATAGTAACGAGGGCATTGAAAGCGCCTTTGAAACAGATAGCCGAAAATGCTGGCTTTGATGCAGGCGTTGTTGCGAACAATGTTGAACTCAGCAAAGATAAAAATTTCGGATTTAATGCAGCTACAGGACAATATGTGGATATGTTCAAAGAGGGTATCATCGACCCTGTAAAAGTGGAGAGAATCGCTCTTCAAAACGCAGTTTCAGTCGCAAGTTTGCTTTTGACGACAGAGGCTACCATCAATGAGATAAAAGAGGAAAACCAGCATCACCATGCGCCTGATATGGGCGGTATGGGTGGTATGAGCGGAATGATGTAATCTTGCCCAAGCTTTTCAAAACCCTTGTAATTTTATATACAAGGGTTTTTACCTATTCTTCTCTATAACAGCTATTATATAGCCAAATTACCCATCGTTTTTCCATGTTATGCAAGTTTACGGAAGATGAAATTAAGTTATTACAGTTTGTTGTTTGTAGCAATTTTTTTATTTTTTTAATTTTATTACGAATATAATAACTATAATCATTTTCTTGAAGGAGTATTTCATGGATAGTTCGCGTCGTTTTTTTTACAAAAACAGCTCTTTCTTTAGCAATTTTACTTTTTCTTTTTGGCTGCAATACGGTTGAAACTTCAACAACTGCCGAATATAACTGGCTTATTGTTGAACATGATGCAAACAAGCGCACTGTTAAGTTTATCCATACAAACAATGAAGCCGTAACTGTCGTCTTAAAATATAGAAGGCGATAAATAAAGATATACAACAGTTGAGGGCGAGACTATTTTGGTTATACCATCTACCGAATATGAAATTAATCATACATCGCATAAGTTATAATTTTCTAAAAACAGCGAAGGCGATATGTTCTTTACATTTTCGGAATAAAAATAGTTATGAATAATTATGAAATTATTTATAATAAAGATAGTTTTCAAGTGGTATGATTTCTTTCATTGTGTCAAAGTTGCGAATCTTGCGCTCTGTTATACATGAGCTGTGGAGCATACTGGTACTTCTATCGTTATAACTAAATCGCTATGTATTGGCTGTAAAAATTGTACTCAAGTATGTAGCCCACAAGCATTTAGAGTTTTACTAAAAGTTTAACTGTAAAAATCCAAAAAGCAGCTAATATTTGGTGCTTTTTATTTATATGATATTTATCTTAAAATTATAAAAACTGTTTTGTTGCAAAATTACTCATTTGTAAAATCATAATATTATCAAAAGTTACATGTATCTTGAAATTTTCTTTCGTTATGTGCTTTATGTCTATAATGAAAAAACAATGAAATAATTCATAAGGAGACAATATAACGCAAATTTACGAACCAAACCGCGTTTTCAGTAAAGAGGCGCGTATGAAATAAATCGGCAGTTGTTTTAAAACGGTAATAATATTTAGAAGCAATTATTATTTTGCCACTCCTGTATGAGTGATATTTTCGCAGGAAGTTATCACGAGAAATGCGGAAATCCAAAAAATAAAAAACAGACAAAAAAATCGCAAAAATATTTTTTTACCCTTGATTTTGGCTTTGGAATTGATTAAAATATTATTGTGCATAAAAAATATTTTAATGGAAAATCATGAAAGCAGTTTTGAAGTGGTTAATCGGCGGGGCGCTGTTTGGCAATTTAGTTTTGGCTGGTGATTTTGACGAAGCCAAAAAAATTTATGCAAACGGTGATTATGACAAAACCGCGAAGATTTACAAAAAAGCCTGCGATAAAGAACATACCAAGGGCTGCGTCAAACTTGGGCACATGTATTTTTTCGGCAGAGGAGTAGAAAAAGACAACATAAAAGCTTTTAAATTATTTGAAAAAGCCTGCAATGATGGAAGAGTAACAGGCTGTCACAGTCTTGCACATATGTATTATAACGGCATCGGCGGCGTAGAGAGAAATAACATCAAAGCTTTTGAATTATTGGAAAAAACATACAGATGGATGAGTTACTGATAGCTGCGTTTTTCTGGGAATTGCATACTCGGAGAATCCGTGGAATTTTGGCGTGAAAGAAAATGAAACCACGGCAGCTAAATTTTTTACAAAAGCCTGCAACGGTAAAAATGCTGAAGGCTGCCTTCGTTTGGGATATATATGATGATTGGAAAGATGACGATAAAGCTATTGAATATTACAAAAAAGCGTGCGATTGGGGAGAGAGAATTGATAAACAGTTAGGGTGCAGCTATTATGAAATTAAATAAATTTTTTAATTTTGGTGTGCTGTAAAAGTGCAAATGCGAACCGCTTTGCAATAAATATTTAAAGGAGACTTCATGAAAACGGCTGAAATCGACATGAGAAAATCATTTGAAGATATCTATTTTGATTTTGAGGAAAATACAAAAAATTATCAGACAACATCAAGAAAAAAACGCATTAATTTGACGTATGAGCAGACGCAGCAGTTGGAAGAGTTAAACGAAAAATATGCTGATTTGAAAGACAAACCTTGCGAATATTACGAACAAAGAGCGATGATAGCTTTCGGCGTATGCACAGAATTGACTTTAGAGGAGATAGGCTGGGCGCTTTGCATCACAAGAGAGCGCGTAAGGCAGTTGTGTGGACAGGCTGTGAAAAAACTGCGCAATCCGAAAGTCTGCGTTAAATTAAGAAAAGACAGGGATTTGTAAGTTAAAAAAACAAACCCTAAAAGATGTTTTTTTAAATTTGGCTAAATATAAGGAGACTGTGAAAAAAATTTGCATTATAATGGCGATAGTAATGTTTATCGCTTTTATAGCATTTTGTAGTAGTTATGATAACTCTCATAAGACGATAACAGCCATCGTAAGTGCTTTTATATTTTCTCTATCGCTGTTTATATTTGTATCTGCTTGTTTGAAAATGTTCATAGTAAAATTACTCAGAAAGATTTTGTATTAATCGTGCTGATGATATTTGCTCTCATGTCTACACTTACAAAGTTTTTGGTATTTGGCACTCTTATTTTTACGGGTTCGTTTATAGTATATGTATTGATTAATTTTAAAAACTGGCTTAAAAATTAAGAAAATTTTATATTCATACGGATTTTTTGATAGACCGAAGTTACATCATATTTAGATTGTTGCCGCTTTTGTTTGCACATCATGTTCTGCTGCCGACGAATTTGTCAATAAATTATGCGGGTATGATAATGCTGTCATTCACGCGTGAGCAGTACTTTCGCCCAAATTCATCGCGAGGCAGGCAGAAATCCAAACTTTTATTATATTTATGAATGGCTTGCTGTGCTTGCATGCAAAAAGCGTCATGCAATCCGTCATTTTCGCTTTTTGCATGCAAGACAACCGCACCCGTTTCGTTTTTCAACAACAGTTTTTAAAGCGACAAATCTTTCAATATCTGTATTGCCGCCATTTTACCGTCAGCTGCTGCTGTTACGACCAAAGCCGCGCCCCTCATGCAATCGCCGCCGGCATAAACTCCCGTTTTACTTGTGCGGTAAAAACCGTCTGTGGCAATTGCGCCGCGGTTATTTACATCTATGCCATTTTCGGCTAAAAATGTCGGGGTATTCGGCGTAAATCCGAGTGCAAAGATTATCACATCGGCGTCAATTTTAAAATCGCTTCCCTTGACTATCTCCACGCTTTGGCGTCCAAGCGCGTCTTTTTCACTCATGATAGTCTTTTGCATATTAAGTCCGATAGCGTTTCCGTCACTGTTCACGATAACATCATGCGGGGAGGCATTGTAGATAAAATTAACTCCCTCATCAAGCGCGTTTTTAAACTCTTTTTTGGAGCCGGGCATATTGAATTTATCGCGGCGGTAAAGACATGTAACACTTTTGGCATTTTCTCTTATA
>JAISNG010000080.1 GCA_031276365.1 Campylobacteraceae bacterium
GCGGCATATTGGACGCTGGGGATTTTGATATTGCAGTATCATCACAGTTACTTTTAAGCACAGAGCAATTAAACATCACAAGCGGCGGCGGAACAATAATCATAAATTCGGATATAAGCGGAGAAAATATCAACTTGGCAGAAGATATCAATCTATACAATATAACGCAAGATATCTATTCTCCGTTTTATCAGTTGATACACGCCGCTAACGGTACAAACACAGAAAATACCGAATTGGAAATAATCAATATATCCCATCAAAGTTTGGCATCTGCCGATATAATCCAAAACGCCGCCGTAACAGGCGAAGCGCTTTTAGGAGCTGCCGCCAAAACTGAAAACGACGGGGTTTATTTGGGTTTTCAACTAGAAGGCGTGAACTCTTTGACAAATGTAGAGTTGAACAGCTACGGCGCTTTAAATAACATATTTGATATTTTTTTGACAGGCAATGGTAATTTTACATTTACAGGTTCAAATAAAATGCTTATAGGCAATTATAATTCGGACTATACGGGATATACCATACTAAAAAATCAAGCTGATATAGCGGCTATTTCCGAAAATGCTTTCGGATATACAAGCGGTCTATTTCTTGAAAGCGGCACAGCTTTTGACTTGAATGGATATTATCAATATCTTCAAGACGTGAACAATAGCGGAGTTATATCTTTAAGCGGCGGATATATAGAGTCAAGCGGCTCTGTGCTAAATAATGGAGTGATTGATTTGGGCAATTACGGAACGGCAAGTTTTACCAAAGGAGCATCTATCGGCGATAACGCCTTGAGCGGTTATGGTTATCTTTATTTTAATGATAACTTTAATATAAGCGGTTCAAATACCAATCTTAATGCAAACACTTATATAAACAGCGGAACGCTTAGAGTAAATCATACAGACTCTTTGGGACAATATAACTATATACAGCTTTCATCTTCAAGCGCCAATATAGCATTTGATATCAGCGGCGATGAAGTATTGGAAAGTGAAATATACAGCGGATACGGCTCTTTGATAAAAGAGGGAAACGGTTCTTTGACGCTTGATAGATATGTAAGGGTAAATTTGACGAAAATTTTTGAAGGTGAATTGATAATCCATCCCAATAATTTTTACAGCGATATAGATGTTGCTTACGAAGCAAATTTGATTTTTGACAATAACGCCGACAGCGCATTTTACAATAGGCTTTTGGGCAATGGAAATATTACGCAGCAAGGCGGATATGCGTTTGCTATCCACTCAAACAGCGCAGGATTTAACGGAACATACAATGTAAACGACAGTACCTTGATGATAGCTTCCAGCGCCGCACTTGGCGGAAATATAAAAATAAATAATTCGGATTTTGTTACATACGGCGGTATAACAGGCGATTTGCAGCTTAACAACTCCGAATGGACGCTGTACAATAACATAAACATGAAAACCCTCTCTATGTCAAATGCAAGTGTATATTTCGGAGGAACAAATAACAGTTTTGATACGGCCGCGGCGGTAACATTAAATATTGATAACCTGCATGGAGGAGGCGATTTTTATCAAAGGCTGAATATACAAAACAGCGGCGGCACAACAGTCAATAATGGTGATATTATAAAAATAAGCAACAGCTCTTATGGAGATTACACTATCCGCTTTGACGACAAATCCACAGGTAGTTTTCCTTATCAAAAAAATGCGGCTTGGCTGGTTGCAGAACAAAATAACCCTTACGGAGAGTATCATGCTAATTTCACAGGGCAGATAGATATAGGAGCTTTCACATATGCGCTTTGGCAGTCCAACTCTTCGTCTGATAAAAACGTCTATCTGAAGTCGTCTGCATGTGCAACTCCTGCATGCGCCTCTTTGGCATTTCCAAATATAAATTATGCAGTCAACTACATCAATACCGATACAATTTCGCAAAGAATGGGAAATATAGACTTTGACAGAAGCGATAAAGATGATTTTTGGATAAGTACATATACAGGAAAGCTTGGTTATTCCGAATATGATTTTATGATAGATGATATAGAATATTACGGCGTAAATATCGGAGTGGATAGAAGTTACGACGGTTATCTGCTTGGTTTGACGCTCGGATATTCGGACACGGATATCAACTACATGAAAGGCAGCGCAAACTCAAAAAGCTATAGTGCAGGCATATATGCTCTTTTCAAAAATGAAGATAAATTTTATGCAAATATGCTGATAAAATATCAAACAGATAAAAATTCCTTTAATACCGAAACTATTAACGGATTTGCAGTAGATGGCGGCGGAGATACTCATGACGTCGTATTTTCTATTGAAGCGGGAAAAAGATATGATGTGTACAATTCATTATATATAGAGCCGCAGATACAAAGTACATTTGTGCGTTACGGCGATATGGTGATAAACTCTTCAAACGGACTGCAAACAAATATAGATAAATTTGAATCAATAAGGACAAGACTTAGCGCTGTATTTGGATATAAAATGGGAGAAAAATCAAATATTTATCTCAAGGCAGGATATATAAAAGAGTTTGAAAATAAAGCGGTATATAGTTTCAACCATGGACAAAAACAGTCTTATAAAATCGACGATAATATCCTTGATGGTGCTGTCGGCATTACTTTGAATACAAACAGCCATAATCTATACCTTGAAGGAACATACCAAAAAAGCAATATGTTTGACAATATCAAGGCAAGTTTAGGATATAAATATAAATTTTAATCTACTTTAACCCGCGTGTTTTCTAACATTTGCTGAGCATTATGACAGGCTTTCTCTATTTTCACATTTATCGCGGACAATGAACGACAAAAATACAAAATGCAGATTGCCTAAAAAGCAAAGCCGCCTCAAAATTACACTTGCGCGGAAATGACGGAATTGCGCACCATTTGTTTTTGATGCCTTTCATGATTTCTTTCATTTGAGGGTTTTTTAGATTCCCGCCTCCGCGGGAATGACGGATGGAGTGCGTATTCACGCCTCCCCTCACGATATGTGTTTCTTTCAAAAATTTGTCGGTCGGTCGCGGGAATGACAGATGGAGGATTTCTACCTTCATAAGAATGATAAAAAGGAGGAGATATATTTCGCCTGCCTAAAAATATTGTTTTGAATAAAAGGGAATGGTAGCCCATTCCGTCATTCCCGCGCAGGCATGAATCTAAAATGGTAACCAAACAAACCACAAAATCAAAAAAAGAATAAATTGCAAAAATTATAAAAACGGCAAATTGTTTTTGTGGGTTTCTACTTTAAATGTAAGTGGTTTTTTTAATAAGTAAATTGCTGAAATGCCGATGTATTCGTTATTTGTGAGAAGTTGTAGTTACAAATAAAATGTCGTTTTATAGTTTTAAATCCAAACGTCATTTTTTAGATTCCCGCATTCTTCGTGATGAGCTTCCTGCGGAAGGCTATCGCTCGCGTGGAAATGATGGAGAGGAGGTATTGAAAAGACGGAAAGATGCTAAACGTTTTGCCATATATCTTTTGGTATTTAAAATAAAGTTGGATTATATATTGCTTTTTTAGGATAAAACAGACCTATAATTGTAAATGGATTTGTTGCCCACCCATCATATTTATTTGTAGTACCAAGAAAAAGATACAGATCTTTGACAGCAAGTTCTTGCAATTTATCTAAAACTTTATTTTTTGAATTTTCTTTTGAGTATTTTTTAACATGTCTATAATTTGAGTATAGCTGTGAAATTTCCCAATCCAAAATAATCATGTCGCGAATATAACCACTATTATCTTTAAAGCTTATTTTAAAATTATATGGAATTTTAGGCATATTTTTTAAATCAAAATTATCACAAAATAAAGATTTATTTGCATTTGTATATTTAATAATCTCATCTTTTGTCCAATATTCTCCGCACTTTTTATCTTCGGCATAAATTTTTAATATTTGACAAGGTTTGAATGTTGCCAAGGATATATGATATTGCTTATTTAATTCAGTCAACTCTCTCATATTAGTGTAAATTTTATTTTTAAATATATAATCTTTACGTTTTTGCCAATTGTTTTCCGTGTCTATATGTTCTACTATTTCTATCTCTTCCGAATTTTCTATTTTATAACTTTCTATTCTAATGTCGGATTTATTTTTTCTTATTGGAACTTTTATAACATCGTATTTTTTAAATTGTTTATCGCCTGACAACAACCTAAACGGCACAGGATAAATTCTTATCCATGAGCCATCTTCTCTGACACCTGCCGTGCATACCAATTCCGCATATTTTTTGGAGATATTCGGATATGTTTTTACTGTAATCAATATAGTCTCTTTTTGCATTTTTATATGTGCGTAATATCTATTTTATATATTTTTTTTACTTCGTCGGCTATGCAATTTCTATGACACATAGATACATCTTTTTCATAACACATTATGGATAAACGATGATATTTATTGTATAAATAATATAGTTGCTCCAACTCTTTTACTGATTGTTTCAGCGATTCATTTTTATAATGCTTAAATAAAACATCATAATTTTCTTTAGTATTTAAATTTTTTCTATTTTCAGAAGGTATGCCGAGTTTTGGTATGTGTAAATAATGTATATTGATTTTTTCCAATGTTTTACTTAAAAAAGTTTTTGAAAATCCAAACTTCATACTTAAGGCATTTTTCCTGACGTCAACCAATATGCGTATATCATTTTGTATCAGACTATTGATAAATGTTTCAATAGTTTTTCCTTCGTATCCTATGGTAAAAAAATGTTTTTTTGTGATACGCGTTCTATACTGCTCTATCAACTCTTTCTCTATGTATTCATTGGCTATTTTACTATTTATCGCATAGTACGGAAAATGATTATAAATATATGATATTAATTCGTTGCCCTTTAGATGATTGAACGTATTCTGAAAATATTTTAATAAAGGCTGTTCATCTTTGTCCAAAAAATCCAAAAAAACATCTTTGCAATTTATATTTTTTTCATATATTTCCACATTTTCAGACAAAAAGCCATACTGCCTCATTGTGTTCATATCACAATACGCTTGAAAAGAGTAACATCCGTATAAATAAGGAATAAAAAAATATTTTTTTTCCTTGTCAAATAATACGGTATATAAAAACAAAAGTTTTTGGAAATCCGTTTTTGATAAACTGCCTCCAAAAATTTCCAATAATGCTAATATCAATCTTTGTCTTTTGTATGTAGGCATATTTTTACTTGAAATATTTTGCATCTACTCCACCGTTACGCTTTTTGCAAGGTTTCGCGGCATATCTACGTCATTTCCAAGTCTTACAGCGATTTCAAGCGCCAGTAGCTGCAGGATTATCATCATCTCAAAAAACTCATTCATCACATGAGACGAATTTTTGGTCTTTATGAAATCATCTGCAAGTTCAAACTGTTCAGGACTTATAACAAGTATCGTAGCGTCGCGCGCGCTAAGCTCTTCTATGTTGTTTTTTGTTTTGTCGTAAAGCATGGTCTTTGGCAGCAGCGCAACTGTAAAAAGCTTGCTGTCCACAAGCGCGATAGGACCGTGTTTCATCTCTCCCGCCGGATATCCCTCAGCATGCAGATAGCTTATCTCTTTTAGCTTCAACGCTCCCTCAAGCGCCAGCGGATAAAATATATCGCGTCCGATAAAGAAAAAACCGTGTCCATGCAAATAGCGTTTGGAAAGTCTTCTTAGTTTTTCGTGTGTTGCATTGTCCACGTTTAGCGATGACGGTATCCTTAAAAGTGTGTCTATCTCAGATTTCAGGCGCTCTTTACCGACACTGTTTCGTTTTTGAGCCATAAATATGGACAAAAGCCACAGCGTGGCAACCTGCGTTGCAAACGCTTTTGTGCTCGCAACTCCCTTTTCGATGCCCGCGCGCGTCAAAATCGTATTATCAGCAAGACGTACAATGGAGGAGTTGTCCACATTACAAATCGCAAGCGTTTTAAGCCCTGCGTTTTTAGCTATCTTTAAAGCCTCCAATGTATCGGCGGTTTCACCGCTTTGGCTGATGACAATAAAAAGCGTATCTGGCGTTAAAAGCGGCTCTTTATAGCGAAATTCGCTTGCTATGACAACATCCGTCCTTATCTTGGCAAGCCTTTCAAATATATATCCCGCCGCAAGCCCCGCGTGATAACTCGTGCCGCATGCGCAAATCTTGATGGAGTTTATCCCGTCAAACAGATATTCATCCAGCTCTTCAAGGACTATCTCGTTATTTTTTATGCGTCCCATCAATGTTTCGCCAAGCACACGGGATTGTTCGTAAATCTCTTTTTCCATGAAAAACCTAAATCCCTCTTTTTGGGCGTATGATTTATCCTGCGGCAAATCCCTAAAGATGCTCGAAACCTTTTTTTTGTCCGCAAAAAGCAGTATTTCATTTTTGCTTAAGACACCGTATTGACCGTCCTCAAGATAACAAACCTCTTTGGCGTGTCCTATCAGCGGAGCATCAGAAGAGCCGAAAAACAGCTCTTTTTCATCGTTTTTACCGATGATAAGAGGCGCGGCATTTTTGGCAAAAAATATAGAATTCGGCGCTATCGTGGTTATAAGCAAGATAGCATAAGCGCCTCTTAATGAAAGGACAGTTTTTTCAAAGGCTTCAAACGCACTCTTTGAAGTTTGCAAGTTATGTTCAAACAGATATACGACAACTTCAGTATCCGTCTGACTCAAAAATGTAACGCCTTTGCTTGTGAGCATCTCCTTTATCTCACGGTAATTTTCTATGATGCCGTTGTGAACGATGTATGAGTGCTGCCCAAAATGCGGGTGAGCGTTTATCTCAGTCGGTTTGCCGTGTGTCGCCCATCTGGTATGACCTATGGCTATTCCATCGCCTTCGGATGTGAAATTTTTCGTCTTTTCCTGTAGGTTTTTGAGTTTTCCCGTAGCCTTGAAAGCGTCTATCCTGCCCTCTTTCATGACGGCGATTCCAGCTGAATCATATCCTCTGTATTCAAGTTCTCCAAGAGCGTTTAAAACAAGCTCTTTTTTCTCTTTGCCGCCAATATATCCGACTATTCCGCACATAATTTTTTCCCTTTGCTCAGTATAACAACTCTATAACTTTTTTCGCATTATCGCACACTTTGTCATCTTTTTCAATTAAAAAGAGATTTCTGGCGCGGTGTTTTATCGTCTGTATCTTTGCGCTTGCTATATCTATTCCGTATTCGTCAAAAAGCGATATGACGTATGCCATGAGTCCCTGCTGGTCTTTGGCATTGAGCGTGATTTTAGCAAGACTCTTTGAGTGTTCACAGTCAAGGCTTATCTCGCCCTTCAAAATCACAGGTTTTTTAATCTGCGCCTTTTTACCCTGCAAAAATGACTCCTTGATGAGATTTTCTATATGCGTGATATCGCACTCATCGGCTTTTTTGGTAAACTCTATCTTGAAAAATTTCACATTGTCAAAGAGTTTGAAAATATCCATCTGCACCAAATCATACACGACAAGTTTTCCCAGCAAAAAGCCGACATTGAAGTTGATATCTTTTACTACATTTATGCAAAGGTGATTGTCGTTTTCTATGATGTATGCAAACTTCCTGACGTCCTCAGCCCACTTTGCCAGTTCTACTATCTTATGCGGAGGGTATTTGAAAAAGAGCAGATTTGAAGGAGTTGATAAAATCTTTCTTTTCAGCGTAGCAGAAATTGCGGCAAATTCATCGTTCTTTTGCAAAATCTCCTCTTTTTTGAGTCTTCTTGCCGTTTCGTCTATTAGTTCATTTTGCCCGAAAGCGTTTGCCGACAAATCATAAAGTTCCCTCAAAAGATTTGCATTAAATCTTGAATACGCCTTTAAACTTACGGCATTAAGGTCGCAGTAGGTCAAAACATACAAAAGCTGCAAAGCCCTCAGCGAGCGCAGTTTTGACACAAAGGAGAGTATCGTTTTTTCACTATAAATATCCTCTCTATTTGCCGTGTTGCTCATGAGTGTATGGTGGCGTATGAGTAATTCGCCCATGTTTATCTGCTCTTCGGTGAAGTTCAGCTTTTTCGCATACTCTTTGTATATTTTGGCTCCAAGCTTGCTGTGGTCTGTGTTTTTGCCCTTGCCGACATCATGCAAAAGCGCCGTGAGGCGGAGCATCATTCTGCCGTTTTCGCATATATCGTCATATAAAGCCTTGATAAACATATCGTCTATATTTTCCAAAAAATAGAGCGTTTTTAGCGAATGAATATCAACAGGATACATATGATACCCATCAAACTGCGGTAGATTGACGGTGTGCGCCATGGGTTTTATCAAGTGAGGCAGGAGGTTTGATTTGTAAAAGGCGTAGAGTATTTGATTGAGATATCTACGCTCAAAAAGCTGTTTTACGAGCATATAAATCTCTTTTGAATTATGCGGCGGAATGATGGTTTTTTTGAGCCAGCTTATGACGGAGATATCATACTTCATCGCCGTATCGTCCAGCTTCAAGATGCTTTTTAAGACCTCTTTGAGCGCGGCTTGTTTTCGGTGAAATGACGCATAAAGCGTGTTTTCATATATATAAAAGTTCTCTTTTGTGCGAAGATACCTTAAAACAGTGATATTTTTTTTGTCAAAAAAGAGAGGCGAAACAAGGCGTTTTATGAAAATTTGCGAAGTGATTTTGAGTATCCAGAGGCTTTGGAGCGTCTTTTGCGTGATTTGTACTTCGGCTCTTTTGGACTTTGTGTTTTTGTATCCGAGCTTTTCAGCCACGCTTGGAATGAGGTCAAGATTTAAGATATCTTGCTTTTTGCCTGCACTAAGATGAAGCGCGCTTCGCACACGGAACAAAAACTCAAGCGAACTTCTAAACTCTCTGAATTCGTCATCGTTAAGGTATTTTGGAACAAGGTCGTTCAACCTGCCGATACCCTCTATTACGTGCGCTAT
Source organism: Campylobacteraceae bacterium (assembly GCA_031276365.1). Lineage (GTDB taxonomy): Bacteria > Campylobacterota > Campylobacteria > Campylobacterales > Campylobacteraceae > JAIRKW01. Next base: position 8,884 of record JAISNG010000080.1, read on the forward strand.
CCAAAAAAGCGTATTCGCGTCTCTAAGTCCGCCTACGCCGTCTTTGATATTTGGTTCCATGTTTAGAGGATATTTCGTGCCTCTCTCTTTGTACGATTCAAGTTTTTGGCGGATAAATTCTTTTTGCTCATATTTTCTGATACGTGAAATCTCTCCTTGAATGCTTGTCCAGAGGTATTTTGACCCGCAGATAAATCTCGCTTCAAGCATCGCTGTTTTTATCGTGTTGTCCTCATTGCTGGCGTCGAAAAGCTCTTCAAGCTCGTGCGTCCTGTGGCTGATTTTCATGCCGCTATCCCATGCAAGGCGCAGGATTGACTTGATGATGGGTTCTATATTGTAACCGTCGCATCTTTTGTAAACTATCATCAAATCAATATCCGAATATACGCAAAGCTCCTCTCTGCCGTAACTTCCAAGCGCTGTAAGCGTGATGGGCAGCGTGTTGTAAAGCGGCACATACTCTTTGAAAAATTGCCGCAGTGTACATTTGTAGATGATGGTTATGAAACGGTCTAACTGTTTTGTGTGTTTGACCAGAAAGTCTTTGCCCTGATTTTGCGAAAAAAACTCATCCAAAGAGCCAAGATACTCCTTGATATCTTTTTTGATGAGCTGTGATATGTCAAAATCGCTTCTTTGCTGCTGTATATACTCTTCTATCTCAAGTTCCAAATCTTTCATAAATACACCAAAAAATAAGATACGTTATTGTATCAAAAGTTGAATGTTTTTACTCTCATGTAAAATGCAGCGATGATTTATGCGCTGTGGTTGTTTCTGCTCTTTTGAATTTTGTCATTTCTACCTCATCCCGTCATTCCCGCGACTGAACAACAAACAAAACACATAACCCATATGTCATTTCCACATGAGCGATACGACGTTAGTCGTCATCGTGAAGTAAGCAGGAATTCAAAAAGATATTTAAAATAACTTCAAAACTCAAAAATATTTCACACCCTCGGCAGATTTTTCAACCTTTATATACAAAAATATATAGTGTGTGTCAAAAAATGCCTCCAATGGAACGTTTATTGCATATTATATTGTGAAGTTATT
>JAISNG010000139.1 GCA_031276365.1 Campylobacteraceae bacterium
GCAAATTCGTACGGACTGTAAAAGCTGTTTTCGGGCTTTGCGGGAATTATCTCAAAATTTCCCAAAACTGCGCCGATTTTTTGCACAAACAGCGCGAAATCTATCTCTCTTGGCTTGCCATGATTAAGAGGACTTGGATATTCGCTCTCGCCGCTTGAGATGAAAGTCAAAACCGTTTTTTCGGCGCGTTTTGCGTCAAATACCTTGCCAATTTCAAACAGATTTACGCTTTTTGCGCCCGCTTTTATATTGCCGCTCACGGCTTGTATGAGATTTAACGCGCATGTAGAGCGCAAAGTATCAAGCTCGTTTGTTATGGGATTTGCGATATCAAGCTCTTCATCTACGCATGTAAAGCCGTATGAGAGCTGCTTTGTTCTATTGGTAAAAACATAACTTACATTTTCAAAAAATCCTGCAACAGCAGCTTTGTATCTGTAAAATCTCTTTTTTTCAAAGCTTTTATAGACGCTGTTTATACGGCTCGCCTCCGTAAAATTCAGCGCTTTGGGACAGATATTGTCAATACCGACTATCCTTACTATTTCTTCACAGATATCCTGAATATTCGCCACATCATGTCTAAAAGAGGGGATATCAATCACAAGCAGATTTTGCTCAGGTCTAAATATAGGATAAAATCCGAGATTTTTCAGTATGGATACAATCTCCTTTTTATCTATCTCCAAACCGCCGATGATATTAAGTACATCTTCAAAATTTATATTTATCTGTTTTAACGGCTGTTTTTTCACTGCGCTTTGAGAACCTGTCAAAATGCCGACTTTTGAGGTTGAATTTAACAAAACACTTAGATAATTTATACCAAAATCAAGATTTGTCTCACTGCCTCTCAATGCACGAAACAGCGCAAAATCGGACTCTTTGATATTTCTTGCTCTGTTTTGTCCGAGTGTATTTGGGTCTATAAAACTTGCTTCTATGATAATCTTTTCATCGCTCTCGTCAGGCTTTGAATTTTCACTTTGCCACACTCCGACATAAGATACAATCTCTTTGCCGAATATCGCGTCAATACCGTTTTTATCTTTTTTGATGACGATTTCAACTTTTTGATTTGTCATGTCGGCATTTTTACTTTTTACTTCCTCAAAAGCGCTCATTTTATAAGCTCTCAATATAACGCCCGTAGAGTGTACGGCGTATGCAAGATATCTTTCAATGAGGCTTTTTTTAACTTCATTTCCGCTCATGGCAAGACGTAAATCTATCAGAGTATCCTCTTTCAGCCCTTTTTTGTTAATAACCTTATATATCAAAGATGCATTTGTATCATTCTCTACGCTCAGTTCCAAAATGCGTCCTATGCCTATTTGCTCCGCATCGTCGGGCAAAACTGAAGGAATTTTTATCTTTGAGTTATAAACTGCGCTCAAATCGCGCGCTATACCGTAAATACTCAAACAATCGCCTCTGTTCGGCGTCAGTTCTATCTCTATGGCGTCGTCTTGAAATTCGGGAATCTCCGTAAGCGGCGTTCCTGGCTTTATATCTTTAAAAGAGCCGTTCAAAACCATAATGCCGTCGTTTATCTTCGGATATCCAAGCTCAGTTGAAGAGCATATCATGCCCTGTGATTTCACGCCTCTTAGTACGCTTTGCGTTATAAGCGTTCCGTTCGGAAGGCGGCAGCCCTCAAGCGCAACCGCAACAAGCTGTCCTGCTTCAACATTTTTCGCGCCGCAGACGATTTGCAAATCCTCACTTTGCCCGATATCTACCATGCATACGCTGAGTTTTTCGGCATCAGGATGACGCTCTTTGGTTTTTACAAAGCCTGCCGCGCACTTTTCTATCATGCGGTATTTGGTAAGCGAGCTTACTTCAAGTCCTATTTTATTTAATGTTTTACATATATCATCTGTGCTTTTCCCGCTTATATCTATCCATTCGTTAAGCCAATTTCTTGTGATTATCATCTGAACTGCTCCAATAGTCGTAAATCTCCCTCAAAAAGCGAGCGCAAATCAGGAATCTTATAAAGCAGCATGGCAAATCTCTCCATGCCCAAGCCAAACGCGTATCCGCTGCAATTTTTATAACCTACAGCGTTAAATACGTTTTGGTCAACGCTTCCGCAGCCAAGCACTTCAAGCCAGCCCGTATTTTTACAGACTCTACATCCGTCTCCATGACAAAATATACAGCTTATATCAACCTCCGCGCTAGGCTCCGTAAACGGGAAAAAACTCGGACGGAAACGCACTTTGACATCTCCGAACATATACTTTAAAAACTCTTCTAAGATTGATTTTAGATTGGCAAATGAGACGACTCCTTTTTTGTCCACCACAAGTCCTTCTATCTGGTGAAACATCGGCGTATGCGTCAAATCAAGGTCAGGTCTAAAAACGGCTCCCGGGCAAATCATACGCACAGGCGGTTCTTGAGAGAGCATAGTTCTAACCTGAACAGGCGAAGTATGCGTCCTCAAAAGCGCGCCGTCTTTAAAATAAAAAGTATCCTGCATGTCGCGCGCAGGGTGAAATTTGGGCAGATTTAAAGCTTCAAAATTGTGAAAATCATCTTCCACCAAAGGACCGTCTTCTATAGAAAAATTAAGCGATACAAAATACTCTATAATCTTCTCCATCGTATCCATGACGGGGTGAAGCGCGCCGACATTTGCGCTTTTGGAATACAAGCTAACATCAACGCTGCCGCGTTTTAACATATCTTCATACTCTTTTGTCTCCAAAAAAGTTTTCTTCGCATTTACAAGAAGTGTGAATCTCTCTTTTTCGTCGTTTAACTTCGCGGCGTAACTTATCTTTTCATCGCCGACAAACTCCTTAAGCCTTGCAAACTCTTTGGAAAAATATCCTTTTTTGCCGAATACTTCAACTCTTAATTTCTCCAACTCCCTGACACTATTGCACTCTTCTATACTTTTTTGCAGCGTTTTCAACGGTTTACCTTAAAATGCAAATTTTGAATTTCTGATTGTAATCAAATTTTAATTATAAAAGAGTTAAAGCAAAAATAGCCTATACTCTTGAAAAACTTTTAAAAGGAGCAGACAATGACTGTCTTTACAAAGATTATAAACGGCGAGCTTCCAAGCAATAAAGTGCTTGAAAACGACGATTTTCTGGCGTTTCATGACATAAATCCCAAAGCGCCTGTACATATATTGATAATCCCGAAAAAAGAGGTAAAGGATTTTCAAAGCGCAGATGCAAAACTTATCAGCGAAATGACTCTTTTCATACATGAAGTAGCAAAGCTCATGGGGCTTGATAAGAGCGGCTATCGGCTGATTACAAACAACGGCAGGGACAGCGGACAGGAAGTTGCGCATCTGCATTTTCATATGCTCGGAGGTTCAAAACTTATTTGGCCGCATTTGGCAGATACTAACACAAAAAACTTTTTTTAAATTTCAATACTTTTTTGTAAACAAAAGGAGCAGTTAAAAAATCTTTGTGATTTTTGTGTTATATCAGTTTTATATTATTTCCTTTCAATTTTAATAAGGAAATAATGCAGACTATGAACAATATCACAAACGATATCACAAAAATGACTCTATCTATCATTCAAGCAGGTTACGATATACGCGATGGTTTAAACAATGGTAATATCTCTCTGCTTGAAAAAGCCATAGAACAGTTGGCGGCAATAGATATAAATATAAACAAAATAGATAATAAAATCATCTCACTCGTACCGCTTTTTGGCAAAAATGAAAACAGTGCAAGAGAAATTGTGTCGTATTTTAGGATTGTCGGCGAATGTGTACAGGCTGCGAGAGTTTTGAGATGTTTTTGCAAATATATCATAACGTACACAAACGGACGCCCTTTCGTTATCACAAAAGAGTACGTTATACAGATTTTGCAGCTCTCAATAGAAACTCTCGCGATGTCATTAAAACTTGTAGAAAAACAGGGGTTTGCGGAGGATATATTTCGCCAAATCAAAATCAAAAATGCGGCAGGACAAGATGTGTTCGTCAAATTAGAGAAAAAGATTACGGAAATTGACGTAAAATATGCGCTTAACTGTGCAAGAGTATTGAATGCGGCAGACAAACTTGACGAAGTATTTAAAGCCG
>JAISNG010000190.1 GCA_031276365.1 Campylobacteraceae bacterium
AACCAAAAAATGCCAAAAAAATAGAAATCAAAACCTTTTTCATTTTATCTCCCTATTCCTGACGTTTCGCAGTTTATCACAGCCGTCAAGGCTTTTTAAATCGCATGATTTTTGGTAGTACAAAGTCGCCATTTCGTAATTGATACCTATGTCGTTTTCGCCGTATTCGTATATGCCGCCCAAAATATTACAGCTGTCAAATTCTCCGTATCTGCATGCACGGTTAAAAAGATCTATTGCTTTGTTTAGATTTTCTTCAATACCATTGACTTTATAGTCATAGAAGTGCATTTTGCCGATTGTTGCTAAATAAGTTGGATTTTTTGGCTCCATCTCGCGCGCCTGTTCCAAATACTCAAGCGCTTTTTGGTCATCTTTAGGCATGCCGTCTCCGAGAAAATAGGCAACGCCGACAAAAAAACAGCCCGAAGCTTTCTTGTTTGCACACTCTTTTTGATAACTGTTTATTTTGCGGCTATCAAACTTGGGCATCTCTGCGCAAAGCCCGAACGAGACCAGAAAAGCTATGCCAAAAATTAACATCAAATTTTTTTTAGACACAAGATATTCCTCTGATGTACTTTAAACATACAAATTGCTGTATTTTAACAAAATTTTTCTAAAAAAAGACTGTTTTTTTCATTTAACCAATTTTTAGTAGTTTTTGAGTAGAATTAAACCTTTTAAAATCTAAATCAAGGTTATCAGATGAGCGAAAAAGCAGTTTCGTATGAACCGAAAAAAATAGAAGAGAGTTACTATAAAATATGGGAAAGCAGAGGATATTTTGAGCTTGACGGAAACAAAAAAATACAAAAAAAAGATAAAAATTTCTCAATTATGATGCCTCCTCCAAATGTTACAGGAAGCCTTCATATGGGACACGCATTGACTTTTACGCTTCAAGATATATTAACGCGCTACAAAAGAATGGACGGCTACAAAACGCTTTGGCAGCCAGGCGTTGATCATGCGGGAATCGCTACCCAAAATGTTGTTGAAAAACAACTTTTAAAAGACAATATTAAAAAAGAGGAGCTTGGACGCGAAAAATTTTTACAAAAAGTATGGGAATGGAAAAATTACAGCGGCGGCGAAATCATAAACCAGCTGCGGAAACTCGGCGCAAGTCCCGTGTGGAGCAGAGAGCGTTTTACTATGGACGACGGGCTTAAAAATGCGGTAAAAAAAGCTTTTGTGCGCCTCTACAATGAAGGGCTGATAGTGCGCGGAAACTATATGGTAAACTGGTGTACGCATGACGGCGCGCTCAGTGATATAGAGGTTGAATACGAAGAGCACAAAGGCAAACTCTACTATCTAAAATATTTTTTCGAAACCTCCGATAAATATCTCATGGTTGCTACAACAAGACCGGAGACATTTTTCGGCGACAGCGCCGTAATGGTAAATCCAAGCGATGAAAGATACAAAGAGTTTATCGGCAAAAGCATTGTGCTGCCGCTGATAGGGCGCAAGATAAAAATCATAGCGGACGAACACGTGGACGCAGAGTTTGGCTCAGGATGCGTCAAGGTAACTCCTGCGCATGATATCAACGACTACGAAGTCGGCAAGCGGCACAATCTGGAATTTATCACGATATTTGACGAAAAAGGCATTTTAAACAGCCATTGCGGAGAGTTTCAAGGAAAAGAGAGGCTTGAGGCAAGAGCGCAAATAGTAGAAGCTTTGCAAAAGAGCGGCAATTTAGAAAAAATTGAAGATTATATAAATCAAGTCGGGCATTGCTACAGATGCAAAAATGTTGTAGAACCGTATATCTCAAAACAGTGGTTTGTCAAAAAAGAGATAGCCAAAGGCGCAGTAGAAAAAGTAAACAACTCTCTTGTCAAATTTCACCCGCCTCACTGGATAAACTCATACAATGCATGGATGAAAGATTTGAAGGATTGGTGCATCTCAAGACAACTTTGGTGGGGACACAGAATACCTGTATTTTATTGTAATGAGTGCGGACATGAGTGGGCGAGCGATGAAGAGAATCCCGAAAATTGTCCAAAATGCAAATCCAAAAACTTCCGTCAAGACCCTGACGTGCTTGATACATGGTTTAGCTCCGGACTTTGGCCTTTCTCAACGCTTGGCTGGGAAAACGGCGAATACGTGAGCGATAAATTTAACGAAAGCGATTTGAAGGATTTTTATCCAAATTCCATACTTATTACAGGATTTGACATTCTGTTTTTCTGGGTTGCGAGGATGATGTTCTCAGGCGAACATTTTATGAAAGAGTTGCCTTTTAAGGATATCTATCTGCATGCTTTGGTGCGCGATGAATTCGGTCAAAAGATGAGCAAATCAAAAGGTAACGTCATAAACCCGCTTGATATGATAAATGAATTCAGCGCAGATACCCTGCGTTTTACAATGGCGGTTTTAGCGGTGCAAGGACGTGATATAAGGCTTAGCAAAGAGAGGCTTGAGCAGATAAGGAATTTTACGAACAAACTCTTTAACGCTTCAAGATTTTTGCTTTTGAATGAAAAAAGCTTTAAAGATTTGCAAGAAATACAGATAAAGACAAAGCTTGGAACATACATGCAAAGCCGCTTGAATGCCGCCGTTAAAGAGGTGAGAGAACATCTTGACAGTTACAGATTTAACGATGCGGCGACAACTCTTTACCGCTTTTTGTGGGGAGAATTTTGCGATTGGGGTATAGAGCTTGCCAAAGCGCAAAAAGAGGCTGTAGGCGAG
>JAISNG010000007.1 GCA_031276365.1 Campylobacteraceae bacterium
CGGCTTATATGTCTTCTTAGTTGTCAATGACAACTATGCAAATACAAAAAATATCATCAATGCTCTATGGCGGGGGCGGGGTTGGAAGTGCGGCATCTGCACCTGCGGCGTCTCCATCAGTCGCGCAATCAACTCAACAGCCCGAAAGACAAGTTGCTAACATTAGTCTGCAAGGCTCAATGTTTAGCAGAGACAGCGTTATCGGTTTAATGGAAGAGATGAACTCCCTTTTAGCTGACGGCGTGAGGTTGAACGTAAGATGATACTCAACATTAACAGCTCAATCATTGACGACAGAGCGATAATCTGCTATGAGAAGAAAAAAGGTACAGCGAGCGCGACAAGCGAAGTTGAAACGTATCCTGCCTCCGCTCCAAACAATGAATTAACCTATTCGTATTGGCAACCGACAGCATTGCCTGCTATATGGACACTTACGTTTAATGATAACGAGGATATAGACTATTTTGCAATTGCAAATCATACGCTAATCGGTTGTATGGTTACGCTTCAACAAGGCGATAATTGGACGGAAATAGGACACACGGAAGTTATCACGGATAGACGACCGATAATCTTTAAATTCAATTCAATCACAACAAACAAAGTAAGGATAGTAATAACAGGCGTACCTCTGGGCGAGGTTTTGGTCGGAGTGGTATTTTGCGGAAAAACTCTTTTTATGCAAAGAGAACTCTACGGTGGACACTCTCCGATAACTATGTCGCGCTCAACGGTAAAACGAACTAATGAGAGCGAAAGAGGACAATGGCTTGGGACTACTATAATAAGACAGGGTTTAGAGACAGGGTATAGCTGGAATAACCTTGAGGCTGACTGGGTAAGGGAAAACTTTGAACCGTTTATCTTACACGCGCGTAACAAACCTTTTTTTATAGCTTGGAGACCGCTTACTTATCCGAACGAATTGGCTTATGTTTATGCTCCGAAAGATATTCAGCCCTCGAACTCTGGTAAGGCAAACTTCATGAGCGTAAGTATGAATGTAAAAGGACTTGGCACAGATGAATGAGTTTACAGTTGGGCGCGAACCTTTTGTTATGGTTGAATTGTTTCAAAAGTGTTGTTCTAATCGCTACGGTGTCTCTCCATGCACTGCAACGCTTGGGCAAGAGCCGCAGAAATGCTACAACTCATTTGCTACTTGTCAGGATTATGCGCACTTTAACCTTAATAGTCAAATAGTTTGGAAGTTTGTCAAGCCTGACGTTAATTTTACCGATTGTATACCCTCTTTAGTGTCTGTAAACTCTACGGTTACAAAAATAAATGTAGGCGGCGGTGATGAGACCGTTAGTCCGTTTGGCAGGCGTTCTACCTGCACAATTGTCTTAACCGACCACCCGACTGATGACAGTAAGGATTTTTATCTTGCAGATAGGGGCTTTGACCCTTTGACAAGAGGGACATTCTGGGGAAAATTCTTGGCAAGAAACCCATATTATGCGAATTGGACAGTGAATGTATATGAGGGATATGTCGGTCAAACATTGGAACAAATGCAAAAACGAACTTATTTGATAGATAAGATTGCAGGACCTGACAGCGGAGGCAAAGTAACTATCACCACAAAAGACCCTTTGAAACTTGGAGATGATAAAAGAGCTTTAGTTCCCGTTCCTTCTGACGGCAGACTTGCGGTAGATATCAATGCAACTCAAACCGCTGGAATAATCATAGAAAACAGCGAAGGTGACATACTTAAACAACTTGGCAATACAACTTTATACTATATGAGAATAGGCGATGAGATTATAAGTTACACGGGCGCAACGCAAGATGAAACGCTCTACACGCTAACAAATGTTACACGTGCAGTTTTAGGTACTGAAGCCGAAGAACACGATACAGATGATGACGCCTCAAGAGTAGTCAGATATGAGAGTATGCCCTGCTGGAGAGTGGCATATGATTTATTGACTAATTTCACGGAAATATCTTCTGAATATATCCCTTTGGACGAATGGGACGCTGAGGGGAATGTCTGGCTTAATATATTTCAGATTACTGGAACTGTTGAAGAGAGTATAAGCGTAAACGAACTTCTTGGCGAACTTTGTGAACAGTGCCTCATGTATATATGGTGGGACGAGAGGGCAAGTAAAGTAAGATTAAAAGCTATCCGTCCCGAAATTGACGACATAGCCCTTTTGAATGATAGAGACAATATCATTCAGGATAGTTTCAGTATCAAAGAAGACCCAAAACAGAGAATTTCAAGGTTTATCGTTTATTACAATCGCAAGAATGTAACCGAAGATATTGATAAAGTAGGCAACTACAGAAACGCTGTTTTGAGAGTGGACGGAGACAGCGAATACGCTTATAACGAGAGCCGAACCAAACAGGTTTGGTCAAGATGGCTTACGACTGAAGCGCAGGCAAGACAGCTAAGCATAAGAATGCTTACGCGTTACAAGTTAAATCCAAGATATATAACTTTAAAAGTGGACGCAAAAGATAGAAATATAAATGTCGGCGAAGTTATTATGCTTGAGACTGTGAGCATTCAAGACCCAACGGGAGAGGGAGTAACTGCACTTTTTCAAGTCATAAGCGTAAATGAGATAACGCAGGGCGAAACGGTTCAGTTAGAGCTTCAGAGTTTTGAATTTGAAATGACCGAAAGATATGGTTTTTATACTTATGATAATGCGTTAAATTATACGGATTACACGAAAGCGGAGAGAATAGGCAAGGCGTTTTACGCTGATGATAATGACAAAGTTGCGGGCGATGACCCGTATTTATATTCTTAGGAGAAAAAGATGGCAGATTATGTTATTCAAGGTGTTCCAAATGAGGACGGATATTTACTCGCAACACCTATTGTTGATGTGGGTAACGATGATAGTTTTAAGATTCAAGAAGTTCTTGATAAAGACGGCAAAAAGATAGCTTTGCCTGTTGCCAATATTGGAAGTTTAGCGGAAAACGGCTCTATAGTACCGCCTAATATAATAGTGTCAGGCACAACCTCCACTGCGCAAGATAACCCCGTTAAAGTGGTTGATAATCTTCCTCCCGATTACACTCCTACAGACGGGGATTTTCTAACGTTAAAGTTTTTGACTGCAAATACCGCCTCAAACCTGCGGGTAAGTATCAACGGGACTGCTTATTATTTAAGATGGAGAGGCTCTGTTATTACGAATGCGGCATATTATACCATTACCGTAAACCAAACAATGCTTGTGCAATTTGATGGAACGTCCTATAATTTTGTTTACACTCCTGATTGGGTTGATGATAATAATATATACAATCAAGCTATCGGCATAAATAGTTTCAGAGTAGGTGCGCAAATCACCAAACGCAAACTTTGCATGAAAGCCATAGACGGCAAGTTGTATCCTTTGAGTATAGGCGACACAACCAATCCTACCAAAACGACAAGCACACAGATTTTTGACCTTTCAAGTCCTGTTCTATTTAATAATAGTGATAATATTTTTAATGCTAACGCGGCGGCAACCAATGCGTTTTCTTATGCAGTTGCTCTTAGCACTTCAATAACTCAATACATTTTCAACAGCTTTGCTTCATCAGACTTTAACAAGCAGTTGTATCTTGTCGGAACGATAGAGGGCGGCGGATTTAAGCTTGACCAAACTTCGCCTACGAGTTGGTACACAACAGTAATACCTACAAGTGCAGACGGCAAAGTGTATCTGCCAATAGGCGTAGTCGGTGATAATGCGAATACATTTAATCTAATAAGCGGCGGTACTCATATGCAGTATAGAAACGGCATATTTGCTCCCGTTGGATTTTACGGAATATAGGAGAGAAAAATGGCAACATGGACAGATTTACCTCAGGCAAACATAGAGCCTGAAAAACCAATCAGGGCGAGTGATATTTGGGCAATTTATCAGAATATTAAGGCTTTAGCTGAGGGAGCTGAGGGAGCGCCGAAGATAATGCCTGCGGCATTTTCTAATGTTTCAGCTGGCACGAATGTTTTAGGAAAAATATCTTTTAGTGTCCAAAGTACTGGGGATAAAGGACAAGTTTCTATATTTTGTAGTGGCACGCTTACTTTTATAACAACTACGGTAAATGGTGCTACATTAAGATGGTACAGAAACAACACTGCAGTTGGTGTAAATATTAGTGCTGGAACGATTTCTCAAAACTTCGAAGTTGCAAATGGGGACACATTTACGATTAGAGTAACTGATCATGAATCTACTACTGCTCAGGCAAGTGCTTCTATTTCATGTAGTATTATTGGTCTTCCTATGTCTCCCGCAACAATCTCTTTAATGTAAGACAAGAGTAAAAAATGTCTGATTATGTTATTCAAGGTGTTCCAAATGAGGACGGCATAAGCGGCTTGTTACCACTAATAGCAATATAAGGAAAAGAGCATGGAAAAAGTACAAATAGACACACCTGTATCGGTTTTTATCAGCGCTCTTTCGGCTTTGTTTGCGTTTCTTGGACTTAATCCTGTTCAGTTTACAATCTTAGCGGCGCTGATGTGCTTTGATATGGTTACGGGCATAGCTAAGGCGTATCGCTTAGAGCGCAACGGCGTTTCAAGCTACAGGCTAAGAATAGGCGTAATCAGCAAGATACTTTACTTGTGCGTACCTGTCATACTTGCTTTGACAGTTAGAGGCATAAATTTTGAGTTTGGCAGTTGGTTGATAAGTTTTTCGGTCAATGCGCTTATCTTGGCTGAAGCTTACAGTATTTTAGGTAATATTTATACATTTAAAACGCAAAGAAAAGTTAAAGAAATAGATGCAGTAAGTTATATCCTGCGCGCTATTAAAAATCAACTTGACAGGCTCTTGGAAGGAGATAACAAATGATAGCGTGGATATTATCACTTTGGACTTGGTTTAGCAAGCTCTCTTGGGTTGCGAAAATAGTTAGTTTTATACCGCTCATTAAGCAGTATTGGCAGTTTATCGTTATTGTCGGTTTGGTTGTTTATATTGGTATTTTAAAGATTGAAAATATCGTCGTTGAAAATAAATACTTAAAATGTGAAAACACACGTACGGAACTTTTGCAAAGCGTTAAAAATGCGCAAAAAGAGGCTGAAAAAAGAGCTTTAAACGCGCTAACGCTGATAGAAAAAAATAGTCAAAACAATGAAAAGACTAAGGCAAAAATTGAAGAGGATACAAAAAATGAGAGCAATCCTATGCTTATTTTGCGTCGTTATCTTTAGCGGTTGCGCAAATACTGTTTTTGTTCCCGCCGCGTGCGAAATTGAACTGCCCGCGCGCATTTACGACGGCGAAAAATGCGGCTGGATACAAGACGATAAATCTTTTGCTTTATGCGTTGTAAAAAAAGACAAAGACAAAGATACAGATTATGAAAATCTCAAGATAGCATTTGAAAAATGTAAAGGCGAATAATGACAGAAATAGAGCAAAAAGAGATAAAAGAAATACACAAAATGATAAGCGAACTCTCTGAAGCGTTAGACTTAGCGCAAGCGAGGATAAGGTTGCTTGAATGCGAAGTGGAAGCTTTGCAAAAGTTTAAAAGTGTAGATAAAAGCGACTATGTGAAAGGATTAATTGTATGACAAAAGGGCAAAAAAACAATAAAAGACGACAAGCAAAAGGAAAAAAAACAGATGGCATTAAGTGATTTAATCAAGCAAATAAAAAATGATGAACAGTTCCGCGCACGGCGATATTTGGATAGCGAGGGCTATCCGACTATCGGCTACGGCACAAAACTGCCGCTATCCGCGCAAGAGATAGCATTAGTAAGCGACCCTGAAAATCTAACCGAAGAGGAAGCGGACAAGCTGCTGTTTTCAAGACTTTCTGCTATGATGAAAGAGCTTAACGCCGTAAAAGGCGAAGTTATAGAAAAGCTATCAGACAATCGCAAAGAGGTAATCTATAATATGCTTTATCAGTTAGGCGTTAAAGGGTTATTAGGCTTCAAGCGTATGTGGTTAGCTTTGGAAGCGGGCGATTATGCCAAAGCCGCAGACGAAATGAAAGACAGCAAATGGTATTATCAGACGCCCGCGCGCGCGAAACGGTTGATAGACAAAATGTTAGAGGGCTAATCGCCCTTTTTTTCTATATACTCGCATCTTTTTTTGTCCGCTTGCTCTTTAAACATTTTTAATTGTTCAGTGGTAAAAAGCTGAAGTATCCAATACACATTCCCTTGCCATGTCTCTCTTTTTTTATGGTCTCTCGCCGTTGTAGCAGGTAAACCGATAATATCTCTTAATTCAGTATCTTTCATATTTGCCTCTTTGATATTTTTTGCCCTGTTACCGCCAATTAACAGGGCTATTAATTCTCCAAAAAATGTGGTATAATCCTAAGAAAGTTTAGGCGGAGGGATTTTCACCCTCCGTTTGCTTACCTAAACCAAGCTTTGAAGCGGTCTAACACTTTGGCGAGTAGCGACCCTTCGAGCTTGATTTTAAGTATCAACCTAAAATCAATCTTCAAGATTTCCCCCTTTCAAAGAATTTGAAAAGAAGCTTTTCAACCTCTTTTCATAGTATAATTATAGCGTATTTCGGCGATAAAGTCAAGAAAAAAAGCGAAAAAAGATAAAATTTTAGAAGTTTTTTCTGTGTTTTTGGACAGAAATCTCTCTTTTTTACAGATTTTTAATTGTGTCCAAATAATCAGACCACCACTGCATCAATTTTGTTCTATCTGCGAGGTATTTTGCATGGTTATAATCGCCTTTAACTCCGCCTACGCTATGTGCAAGCTGACATTCTATCGCGTCGGTATGTATGCCGTGATTTCTGATGTTTTCGTGGAGAATAGTACTCGCGATACCTCTAAAACTATGCGCGACTATCTCCTCGCGCGTATAATCAAGCCTGCGAAGTGCCTGCACGAGGGTATTTTCACAAATTGGTCTTATTGTGCTTGTCGGACTTGGAAAGAGATATTTACCGTTGCCTGTTATCTTTTTTACATTTTGGATTATCTCCAAAACCTGCCTTGAAAGCGGTATTAAATGAGGTTTGCGCGTTTTCATTTTTTCTTCAGGTATTCGCCATGTCGCCGATTCTAAATTTATCTCCGACCACTCCGCAAAGCGGATATTATAGGGGCGCAAGAATACATGTGAAGCGAGTTGCAAAGCGTATTTTGTGATGATATTGCCATGATAGTTGTCTATGTCGCGCAGTAACTGCCCGAGCTTTTTGGATTCAATGATGACGGGAAAATTGCGCTTTACTGCCTGCTTGAATGTATTTTTTCTATCAATATCCGCGATAATATTATGCTCTGCATATCCTTTTGCAACTGCAAATTTAAAGATGGAATTGAGCGTATTAAGCACTTTGCGCAGGGTTTCAAGATAGCCTTTTGCTTCTATTATTTCCGCCATTTCTATAATGTTTTTGGTGGTGATTTTGGCTATCGGCATGCTGCCGATTTGCGGGTTGATGTGGTTGCGCAGATAGCCCTGAATTGATTCCTTATGTAGGGAGCTTATCCTGTCTGCGTTCTTATCCAGCCACAGCCGCGCAATTTTTTCAAACAGTATAATGTCGGATTGTTTATCGCGCTCGCCGAGCGGATTTATGCCGTTTTTTATCTGTTTGCGATGTTCCTCGCGTTTCTCTCTCGCCTGTGCGAGCGACACTTCGGGATATTTGCCGATGGATAATAGTTGCTCTTTGCCGTCTATTTTGTATCGGAAATGCCAATATTTCGCGCCTGATGTATTTACAAGCAGGCACAGCCCTCCGCCATCGAAAAGTTTGTATGCTTTCGCTGCAGGTTTAGCATTTTTTACTTTCAGTTCCGAGAGCGGAGTAACGATTTTTGGCATGCTTATCCTTTTTTGAGGGTATTGATTTAGAAGTATAGTATTATACCCTCTAAAATACCCTTAAAAAGTGTTTTTTTATGCGTTTTTATATGTTTTTTTATGTTGTCAAGAGTGGAGAAAAAAGCCTTTATTTTGCGGTGGTTGCGTGGTTATACGTTGTTATGTGATGTTAGTTTCTGGCGGACAGAGAGGGATTCGAACCCTCGAAGCCCGATTAAGACTTGCACCCTTAGCAGGGGTGTGGTTTCAGCCAACTCACCCATCTGTCCAAAAATAAAAGCAGGATTTGGATTATATAGAAGTGTTAATAATATTAGGCTTAAATTTGTATAAGGAAATTTTGTTTTTGATGGCTGAGCGATTGAAATATGCCGCCCATTAAAAATAAACAAGATTTAGCTTTCGCCATGCTGTTATAACCGCGTTTATCAAAGGTGCAAGAAGCCAGCGAGCCAGCAATATGAGCTATTCTATTACGAAAGAAATAGACAAAAATATTGCAGCGATACGGCAATATTATAAAAGCAAAAGCTGAGATTTGTCCCAAATGCGGCGTTAGAGAGCATCCTGCGCTAAATTCGTTCGGCTTTGAATATAGCGGCAAAAGCCAAACAGCCGCGCCGCCGTTTGCTTTTTTATCGGCGGGATTGGAGTGTATAAGTTCGCAGGACAGAACAAGGTATTTTGTTTTTTGCTGGGCGTTTATCCCCCCATCATAGCTTTTATTGAATTTATTATATATATGAGCGATGAAGCATTTCATACCAATATAAAAACATTTGACATTATCTCTTTAAACCTTACGGCATTATGACAAGTCTTTTGACACTTTAAAGAAAAACAAAAGATTTCGTAAGATATAATCTTGGGCTTAAAAGGTTTTGGTCGCGTAGCTCAGTTGGTAGAGCACTACCTTGACATGGTAGTGGTCGGAGGTTCGAGTCCTCTCGTGGCCACCATACAATTACGTTCTTCCGTTCGTTTGGAAGTTCGGCAGGTAAAGGAAATTTTTAAAAATGAGAGAAGATATTTTAGCTTACAAAGTCGGTGATATCACTATAGATACACAAAGCGCCCCGCAAAAACCCCAAAATGCCAAAGAGATATATTTTGACAATTCAGCCGATGCGCTTGAGGTTATCCGCCACTCTGCCGCGCATTTGACGGCGCATGCGATAAAAAGATTGTATCCTGAGGCAAAGTTTTTCGTGGGTCCCGTGATAGAGGACGGGTTTTATTATGATTTTAGGGTTGGTGCAAAAATAAGCGAAGAGGACTTGAAAGCCATAGAACATGAGATGCAAAAAATCGCAAACGAAAAGCTTCCTATCATAAAAAACAGTTATACAAAGCAGGAAATAGTCAAAAAGTTTGAAAATGACGACTTAAAGCAAGAGGTTTTGTTAAGAATCCCTGACGGCGCGGTTACGACTTATGAACAGGGCGGTTTTGAGGATTTGTGCCGCGGTCCCCATGTACCCAATACCAAATACTTGAGATTTTTCAAACTTACGAGAGTTTCGGGAGCATATCTTGGCGGAGATGAAAAACGCGAAATGCTCACACGTATTTACGGAACGGCGTTTGCTGACAAACAGAGTCTATCCGAACATACCGCTATGATAGAAGAGGCAAAAAAGAGAGATCATAGAAAACTTGGAACGGAGCTTAAACTCTTTACATTTGATGACGATGTCGGCGGAGGATTGCCTATTTGGCTTCCAAACGGCGCAAGACTTAGAAGCAAACTTGAGAGGCTGTTGTTTAGCGCACACCGCGCAAGAGGCTATCAGCCCGTAAGAGGACCCGAACTTTTGAAGTCTGAAGCATGGAAAATCAGCGGACATTATCAAAATTACGGCGAAAATATGTATTTTACGACCATAGACGAGAGTGAATACGGCATTAAGCCCATGAACTGTCTCGGGCACATCAAAGTCTTTCAAAACGACGTGAGAAGCTACCGCGATTTGCCGTTGAAATTTTTTGAATACGGAGTAGTTCATAGACACGAAAAAAGCGGCGTTTTACATGGGCTTTTCAGAGTGCGCGAATTTACGCAGGATGATGCTCACATATTTTGCAGTCCCGAGCAGATAAAAGAGAATATTTTGGAGATTTTGAGTTTTGTCGACAAGATAATGAAAAGCTTCGATTTTACTTATGAGATGGAGATTTCAACAAAACCTGCCAAAGCTATCGGCGATGATGCTATTTGGGAAAAAGCCACAAAAGGACTCATGGAAGCGCTTGATGAAAATGGCTTAAAGTACGGTATAGATGAGGGCGGAGGCGCATTTTACGGTCCTAAGATAGATATAAAAATAACCGACGCGCTTAAAAGAAAATGGCAATGCGGAACTATACAAGTGGACTTCAATCTTCCTGAACGTTTTGACTTGTCATATATAGACAACAACAACGAAAAATCCCGTCCAGTTATGATACACCGCGCGATTTTGGGTTCATTTGAGAGATTTATAGGGATTTTGACAGAACACACGGGAGGTGAATTCCCGTTTTTTATTGCTCCTACAGCGATAGTTATTGTCCCGATAGGAGATGCTCATCTTGAATATTCCAAAAAGTTAGCAGATGAATTAACTAAATTAGAAATAGATGTTGAAGTTTCAAGCAAAAACGAAAGCCTCAACAAACGCATCAGAACGGCTGAAAAACAGAAAGTTCCGATGATTTTGGTTATAGGCGACGAAGAAGTTAGCACAAAAAGTGTCGCTTTAAGAGATAGACGAGAAAGAAAACAGTATAATTTGACAAAAGAAAAACTATTTCAATTAATAAAGGAGAAAACAGGTGAGGTATACTTTTGAGTAAAGAGAAAGACATATTGCTAAACCAGCAAATAAGGGCAAGCGAAGTCCGCTGCGTCGGAGATGACGGCGAGCAATACGGCATCATAAGCCGAAACGAAGCGCTAAGAAAAGCAGATGAACTGGGTCTTGATTTGGTGCTTATTTCGCCCAATGCAAATCCGCCCGTTTGTAAGATTATGGATTACGGCAAGTTCAAATATCAGCAAGAAAAGAAACAAAAAGAGGCAAAAAAGAAACAAAAAATCATAGAAATAAAAGAGATAAAATTATCCGTCAAAATCGCTCAAAATGACATCAACTACAAAATCAAGCAAGCACGTGAGTTCATACAAGCCGGCAAACATGTGCGTTTTCGCGTATTTTTAAAAGGGCGCGAAATGTCAAATCCGGATTCGGGCGTAGCTGTTTTAAACAATGTCTGGACTTTGATGAACGATATAGCCGACAGAGACCATGAGCCGAACTTTGAAGGACGATATGTAAATATGCTGACCGTGCCGAAAAAATAAACGACTGTATTTTGATTTTACTAAAACATGTGTTTTAAAATGTTTCTAACGGCGGCGTTGCGCACTACATGATGGAAGCTGACAACACGGAAAATGAAATATGCGTTAACATAATTTTTGAAAAAAATAGCTTTGTGAGTTTGGAGCCAACTGTAAATCCCAAAGAAAAAGCCTGCAAATATTTTACTCAAGGCGGAGACGGACGCAAATAATACTATAAAAAATATTCAGAAAAGCGGATTGTAAAATGAAATATGCGCATACAAAGCCGTTTTAAAACCTTTTAAGTAAAATTCAGCTAAACTTATTAGCTTTGAAAAACAGCAGGCAAACGTTAAAGCTTGAGAGGCGGTTTTTCAGATAATTACGCAAGGAGTTTGCATGCCGAAAATGAAAACGGTACGCGGAGCGGCAAAACGCTTCAAAGCTGCTAAAAATCGTATAAAACGCGGAGCTGCTTTTAGAAGTCATATTTTGACCAAAAAACCCGCAAAACGTATGCGTGGATTAAAAGAAGCAAAATATGTTGATAGCACAAATGAGAAATCTATCAAAATAATGCTTTGTCAGGCTTAATTCACACCGATTTAGTTTTTGATTTTTAAATCATTCAATGTTGTAGATCCCCCTGAAAAACAGGGCAAGTTCCGAGATAACGGACACCAAAAGGTTAAGGAGAGGTATAGATGGCAAGGGTAAAAACAGGCGTTGTTAGACGCAGGCGACATAAAAAGGTTCTAAAGTTAGCGCGCGGCTTTTTCAGTGCGAGAAGAAAACACTTTAGAAAAGCAAAAGAGCAGTTAGAGAGAAGTTTAGTTTACGCGTATCGCGACAGACGCGCTAAAAAGCGAGATTTTAGAAGACTTTGGATAACAAGAATCAACGCTGCATGCAGATTGAATGACATCAGTTATTCAAGATTTATCAATGGCTTGAGCAAAGCAGGCATAGAGCTTGACAGAAAGATTTTGGCACATTTGGCTATGAATGATGCTGAGGGCTTCAGCGCAGTAGCCGCCAAAGCAAAAGCAGCTTTAGAAAAATAGTTTAATTTCAACAACAAGCCGTAAAATCGGCTTGTTTTACTCCCCCTTAAAAATTACTGTTTTTGAGTGCCGTTTTGGCGCTACATGTTTGAAATATTTCATTTCTTAAAAACGGTAAAGTTTCAAAAAACAGCTATAAATTTTAATTTCATACATTTGATTAACAGATATAGGATAAGATATCGGTTAATTTTTTAAAATAAGTTATTCAGGATGTGCAAGTGTCAAAATATATTTTAATTGTTTTGGCGGCAATTATATTTTCAGGATGTCAGAAAAACGATACCACCATAGTAAGCAAGCCGATTGAGGTAGGCATAATTCAACTAAAAGAGCAGCCCATTGTCATGGAGCAGGAGTTTTCGGGCAGAGCCAAAGCGTCCGTAACGGCTGAAGTCAGACCTGAAGTTGGCGGCATCATCAAAAGAGTGGTGTTTAAAGAGGGGCAAAGGGTCAAAAAGGGAGATATTCTCTACGAGATAAACTCCGATATTTATCGAAGCGCGTATGACGGTGCAAAAGCATCTTTGGAGAGTGCAAAAGCCAATTTTGAAGCGCTGAAACTTAAAAAATCAAGATATGACGAACTTATAAAATTTGATGGTATTTCAAAACAGGACCACGATGATATCACGGCGGCATATTTGCAAGCCCAAGCGCTTGTAGGCGAGAAAGAGGCGGCATTGAACAAAGCATGGATTGATTTGAGAAATACAAAAATATCTGCGCCTATTTCGGGAATAGCTGGTATTTCAAGCGTAACGGAGGGCGCTTTGGTAACGGGTTTACAAAGTGCGCCGCTGACAACAATCCGCTCTATAGATAAAATGTACGTTGATTTGTCGCAGTCAAGCAATCAACTGCTTGCATTAAGAAAGCTCTTGAGCGAACAACATGTGCAAAAAGGCAGTATGGATGTGAAGCTAAAACTGCTTGACGGTTCATTTTATGAGCATAAGGGAGTTTTGAAACTGCAGGAGATTGCAGTAGACGAGAGTACTTCAACCGTAACTTTGAGGGCGGAATTTCCAAATCCAGACAATATTTTGCTTCCAGGAATGTACGTAAGGGCAGTCATTGAAGAGGCTGTAAATACGAAAGCTTTCTTGGTGCCACAAAGGGCAGTTTTGAGGGATTCGCGCGCAAATCCGATAATAACGGTTGTAACCGAAGATAACGGCACGCTGACAAAAATCATTGAAACAAAAAAAGCCGTCGGCAATAAATGGATTGTCGTAAACGGTGTGGAAGAGAAAGATAAAATCATCATTGAAGGGCTCAATAAGATTAACAGCCGAAGCAAAGTAACATTTGTGGATGTCAGCGACAAATATATCGGTGAGTAGATAAATGTTAGCACGATTTTTTGTAAACAGACCGATTTTTGCATGGGTTATATCTTTAGTTATCATGATAGTCGGAGCAATCTCTGTGTATACGCTCTCTGTTGAGCAGTATCCTGATATTGCACCTCCGCGTATAAATATCAGTTCATCATACAACGGAGCATCTGCCGAAGCGGTTGAAAATAGCGTAACACAGGTAATAGAACAGCAATTGGTAGGACTTGACGGTCTTTTATATTTCTCCTCTTCAAGCAGCAGTTCAGGTTCATCAAGGATATCAGTTTCTTTCGAGCAGGGCATAAATCCAGATATCGCGCAGGTTCAAGTGCAAAACAAAGTTTCTCAAGTGCTTTCGCGTTTGCCTGAAGATGTAAGAAGACAGGGTGTTACTGTTGTAAAGGCACAGACAGACTTTTTGATGATGGCGAGCATATATGATTCGCTAAACCGCGTTGAGGGCATAGATGTTGCGGATTATCTCATAAGTAATTTGCAAGATGCCGTCTCAAGACTGGACGGAGTTGGCGGAGTGCAGATTTTTGGCGGACAATACGCCATGAGAATATGGCTTGACCCTATAAAACTTGAAGCTTACGGTTTAATGCCGTCCGACATTGAAGCTGCTGTGAATCTGCAAAACGCGCAGGTATCAGCAGGAAAAATCGGCGAACGTCCGTTTGCAGATGACCAGGAGTTAAACACGGTCGTTGTTGCAAGGTCAAAACTTCGTACGGCAGAAGAGTTCAAAAATATTATAATAAAAAACAATAAAGACGGCTCCGTCATATACTTGAAAGATGTCGCGCGGGTGGAGCTTGGAAGTCAAAATTACGGAACGATTACAAAGCTGAATGGTTATCCGTCATCGGGTATAGCCGTGCAATTAGCCTCTGGTGCAAATGCCGTGCAGACAGCTAACAGTGTAAAAAAACTGTTAGCGCAGTATGAGCCTAATCTCCCTGAGGGTTTCAAGATAGCTTATCCAAGAGATACCACACTTTTTATAGAGTCTTCAATAAAAGAGGTTGTGAAAACACTCTTTGAAGCGATTTTGTTAGTTGTGCTTGTTATGTATCTGTTTTTAAAGAACTGGCGAGCTACAATCATTCCTGCTATTGCCGTTCCTGTCGTGCTTCTCGGGACATTTGCAATATTGAACATTTTCGGATATACAATAAATACGCTAACAATGTTTGCGATGGTGTTATCCATCGGCTTGTTAGTAGATGATGCTATTGTGGTCGTGGAAAACGTAGAGAGAAATATGCGCGAAAAAAAACTCTCTCCAAAAGAGGCCACAATCATCTCCATGGAGGAGATAACAAGCGCACTTATAGGCATTGCTACCGTTTTGTCGGTTGTATTTTTGCCAATGTCATTTTTCGGCGGTTCAACTGGAGTCATATACAAACAGTTTTCCATAACGATAATCTCATCTATGCTTCTCTCAGTTGTTGTTGCGCTAACGCTGACACCGGCTCTTTGCGCCTCAATACTAAAACCACATGATGAAAACACAAAAAAAAGAGGCTTTATCACGTGGTTTCATGAAAAATTTGACAAATATACGCAGCAGTATAAAAACGGCGTATTGGACGTTTTAAATAAACCTGTACGCTGGATATGTGGATACGTGGTGATAATAGCGGTTTTATCGGTAATATTTATAAATCTTCCCACGAGCTTTTTGCCCAAAGAGGACCAGGCAAGTATTATGGTGCAGTTTACACTTCCAACAGGCGCATCCAGCACAAGAACTGCCGAGGTCGGCGACAGGATAAGAGAGTATTTTCTAACGCAGGAGGCGAATAATACAAACGCCGTATTTACCATAGCAGGCTTTAGATTTGGCGGCAGCGGACAAAACGGCGGAACGGCATTTATCTCATTGAAAGGCTGGGACGATAGAAAAGGAGATTATAACAGAGCCGATGTCATCGTTGAGAGAGTGAACAAAATATTTGCCGACAGCCGTTCGGAGTATTTCATAAGAGATGCAAAAGTTATTGCTATGAATCCGCCCGTTATTCAAGGGCTTGGACAAACGGACGGCTTTGAGATGCAGATACAAGCAGATGCATCTGTAAGCAGAGATGAATTGATGGCTGTTAGAGATGCCATCATACATGAAGTCTCAACAAACAGCAAAATATCGTCCATAAGAGCGGATAATGCAGAGGAAAATCCGCAGTTAAGGATACTGTATGACGAGGAGAAGGCGTTTGCGCTGGGACTAACACTAAGCGATATAGATAAAACCTTAAATGCGGCGTGGTCGGGAGTTTATATAAATGATTTTATAGACAGGGCCAGAGTTAAAAGAGTTTACATGCAAGGCGACATGCAGTTTCGCTCAAAACCTGAAGATTTGTATCTTTGGAGTGTTAGAAACAAAGATGGGAAAATGACGACGTTTTCAGCATTTGCCGATACAAGATGGGAGTATGGCTCAGACTCTTTGACGCGTTACAATGGACTTGCTTCGTATGAATTGCAGGGCGCGGCTGCTTTTGGAGTGAGTTCGGGCGAGGCTATGGACGAGATGGACAAAATCGCTCTTAAAAACGCCAAAGGAACGGTGCATTCATGGAGCGGACTCTCTTTTCAGGAGCGTTTAGCGGGCGGACAGTCTTTTCAACTTTATGCCATATCTATTTTGATAGTATTTTTGTGCCTCGCGGCTCTTTACGAGAGCTGGTCTATACCGTTTTCTGTTTTAATGGTAATACCTCTTGGTATAATAGGCACGGTGAGCGCGGCTTGGCTTAGAGAGCTTGATAGTGACGTATATTTTCAAGTCGCACTCTTAACTACGATAGGATTATCGTCCAAAAATGCGATTTTGATAGTGGAATTTGTGGAAAGCGCCTATAAAAAGGGCAGACCTCTGTTTGCTGCTGCCGTTGAAGGAGCGGCTTTGAGGCTAAGACCGATACTTATGACTTCGCTGGCGTTTGTAGCAGGAGTTTTACCGCTTGCAGTATCCACTGGAGCTGGAGCTAACAGTCGAACATCGATAGGAACGGGCATAATCGGCGGAACACTCAGCGCGACCGCTTTGGCGATATTTTTCGTGCCGCTGTTTTATATCATCGTCAGGAAAATAAGCTCTTTTGCAAAAGACTAAATAAAACGCGCACGATTATTCATTGTCTTTTTTAAACTCTTTTTTGTTATCATATACGCATTATTTTATCTTAAAGGAGTGTAAATGCTGCGCAAACTGCTATCTATGTTTTTGTTTTTATCTGTTTTTTACTCTTTTGCATATGCAAGCGATACTGTGATTTTGGAAACAAACAGCGGAAATATCACGCTAAAACTCTATACAAAAGTTGCTCCAAAAGCTTGCGAAAACTTTATCTCCTTGGCTAAAAACGGATATTATGACGGCGTTATTTTTCACCGCGTTATAAAAGATTTTATGATACAAGGCGGCGACCCGACGGGTACCGGCATGGGCGGAACGAGCATTTGGGAAAAACCTTTTGAAGATGAGTTTTCGCCGTATACTTTATTTGAGAAAAAAGGGCTTTTGGCTATGGCGAACGCAGGCAAAAATACAAATGGCAGTCAATTTTTCATAACGACAGTTTTAACTCCATGGCTCAATGGACATCATACGATTTTCGGCGAAGAGATTGAGGGCATGGATACAGTCAAAAAGATAGAAAACAGTGCGGTTGATGCGAACAACAAACCGCTAAAACAGCAGACAATAATAAAAGCACATGTGAAATAAACACAAGGAACAGATATGAAAAAAGTCGAAGCAATCATCAAACCGTTTAAGCTTGACGATGTCAAGGACGCTTTGAGTGAGCTTGAAATTTCAGGCATGACAGTGAGCGAAGTCAAAGGTTACGGCAGACAGCAAGGACACTCCGAACTCTACAGAGGCGCCGAATATATCGTGGACTTTTTGCCAAAAATCAAGATAGAAGTCATAGTGCAAGACGATGATTTGAAAGCTGTAGTGGAAGCGATAACAAAAGCCGCGCAAACAGGCAAGATAGGAGATGGCAAAATATTTGTAAGCCACGTTGAAGAGGCTATACGCATCAGAACAGGAGAGAGCGGGGAAGAGGCTATCTAAGGATAATCATGCAATTTGTCTTAAATTCGCCGCTTGATATGCATCTGCATCTGCGGGACGGCGAAATGTTGAAAAATATCGCAAAATTCAGTGCAAAAGAGTTCGCAGGATCTCTGATTATGCCAAATCTTGTGCCGCCAGTAACCAATATAAACTCCCTTTTGTCATACAAAAAACGCATTTTGGAAGCTGTTGGAGACGAAAAATTCACGCCATATATGAGTCTTTTTTTCAAAAGCAATTATACGGCGGATTTTTTGGAAAATGCAAAATCTCATATCACAGCTATCAAACTCTATCCAAACGGCGTTACTACAAATTCCGAAGGCGGCGTGGAACAGATAGATAT
Organism: Campylobacteraceae bacterium; assembly: GCA_031276365.1. Classification (GTDB taxonomy): domain Bacteria; phylum Campylobacterota; class Campylobacteria; order Campylobacterales; family Campylobacteraceae; genus JAIRKW01. Next base: position 18,002 of record JAISNG010000007.1, read on the forward strand.
AAAAAAACTCTCACCAATATTTGAAGCGATGAGCGAACTTGATATACCACTTTGTGTACATGGAGAAACAAATGGCTTTGTTATGGACAGGGAAAAGGAGTTTTGCGCGGTTTACAAACAGCTTGCCGTTGCATTTCCAAAACTTACCATTATTATGGAACATATCACGACACGCGAAAGTGCGGAGATTTTAAAAAGATACGAAAACCTTTACGCAACAATCACTCTGCATCATCTTTTGATAACGCTTGACGATGTGGCCGGTGGACTTTTAAATCCTCATCTGTTTTGCAAACCGATAGCAAAAAGACATGAGGACAAAGAAGCGTTGCTTGAACTTGCACTGAACGCTGACAAAAAAGTGATGTTTGGCAGCGATTCCGCGCCGCATCCTGTCAGTAAAAAGGAGTGTTGCGGCTGTGCAGCAGGTATCTTTAGCGCACCGATTGCGTTAAGCGTGCTTGCGGAACTTTTTGACAAACACAACAAACTAACAAACCTGCAAACGTTTGTTAGTAATAACGCGAGAGATATTTACAAATTAATTCCTATTGAAAAAAAGATAATATTGGAAAAAAAGGAGTGGAAAGTCCCAGAAAATTTTTATGGCGTTGTGCCGATGTTTGCAGGTCAGAGTCTAAAATGGAGAGTTAAATCATAAAATATGTAATGAGGAAACAACTAAAACAATTTGAAAAAGTGTCATTCCATTCAATAGTAATTTTTATGATGATTATGAATTAAAAGATGTAAGTTTCATTCCAAAAAGAACATTTTTTACTTATTCTGAAAGAGTTACGGAGGTTATAAATACAATTATAAACAGTAATGGACTGGCAAATTATACTGATAAATATGAAGTTATTAGAGTATTGAAAGAGGCTGTGTAAAATGGTGAAAGTTATAGAAGTAAGAAATAAATATATATAAAATATTGAAAATATGTTAGATAGAATAGAATATTTGAATGAAATAATGGAGCAAGACTCAATGTCGCATGACGGGACTGTTTACGTTTCACCCGTTTCGCGGTTTTTATCCTACCTTTGCATCAAAAATAATTAAAAAATAAAGATTATGAACAATAATGTAAATGCAGGAGAAGATTTTATGAAAAATGACGCAATAAATAAAGGCTATAAATCTATCTCCAATATTTATGACGATTATATTTTATCGGAAAAGTTATTGTTTAAGATAATTGCAAAAATCATTTGGGGATTTACCGACAAAGAATATTCAATAAAATTACTTGAAAATATAGCCGATGATTTTTCTGGAAAGATATTAGATATACCAGCGGGAACAGGAATACTGACTTACGAAAAATATTTGAGAATGAAAAACGCAAAAATTATATGCATGGACTATTCAAAAGATATGCTTGATATTGCAAAAGAACGATTTGAAAATAATAATACAAACAATATAGAATGTAGGCAGGGAGACGTAGGAGATATACCTTTTGAAAATGAAACTTTTGATACGGTTTTATCCATGAACGGCTTTCACGCCTTTCCAGATAAAGAAAAAGCATTTTATGAAATAAACCGCGTGTTGAAAAATAACGGATTATTTATAGGCTGTTTTTACATAAAAGGAAAAGTCAAGAGGACAGATTGGTTTATAAAGAACTTTTTTGTAAAGGATGGAACATTTACGCCGCCATTTTATACCGAAAATGAAATTACTGAAAAGTTGAACGCCGAATATAAAGAAACAAAAATATGGAACAAAGGATCTATTATCTGTTTTATATGCAAAAAATAAGAAATAATTTAATAGTATATATTATGAATAATAATGAAAACGCAGGAAAAGCCTGCCCACTTCGCATAACAAGAATGTATCTGCTTCGCCGCAGTAGCGGCTAGGTTCGGTGTTGCGCCTCCCGCGTCAAAACCGCGCCACATTTTGTGCCTATCTTTGCTACTCAAAGCCCTCATGGGCACAAAATATGCAAATATACCATTGACAAAAGAACGCTAAAAGCGTAAAGTGTAAAAAAGGAGACAAAAATGGCAAAAATAGATTTGGAACAGTTCGTAAAGGATTACATTGAGGCTTGGAGCACAATAAGTCCTGACTATAGAAAACAGCTCATTGAAAAAGTATATTCAACTTCGGCTGACTTTTATGCAAATGAACCAGGTGATGATGCGGTAGAGCATCA
>JAISNG010000143.1 GCA_031276365.1 Campylobacteraceae bacterium
ATTTTTTGATACCGTATATAGACAGGTTTATTATTAGCGCCGATATAGATATCAAAGAGATTATCACGCGTTATGCCGTGCATTTTTTGGAATAGATATGAATTTTACCTTCGTTACGCTTTTCCCAAATCTCATCTATCCGTATTTTGAAAACTCCATACTTTTGCGCGCCAAAGAGAGCGGGATTATACGTGTAGAGTGCATAAATCCGCGCGATTTCAGCCTTGATAAACATAAGAAGGTAGATGACTATAAGGCAGGCGGAGGAGCGGGGCTTTTGATGAGCGCACAGCCTTTGTCGGATGCGCTTGCATATGTCGGCATAGATGAGGAGGCATATTTCATTTTCCCTGCGCCCGCTGGCAAAAGTTTTTTACAAATGGATGCAAAAAGATTGTCCAAAAAAAAACATATAGTTTTTGTGTGCGGAAGATATGAAGGCATTGATGAAAGAGTGATAGAAACTTATGCTGACGAGGTTTTTTCTACAGGCGATTTTGTCTTGACAGGAGGCGAACTGCCGTCGCTTTGTATGTGTGATGCGATAAGCCGAATGGTTGAGGGCGTGCTTGGAAATGAAAAGTCGCTTTTAGAGGAGAGTTTTGAAAATACTCTTCTTGAAGCCCCGTCTTTTACAAAGCCGAATGTTTATAATGGACTTAGCATTCCCTCAGACTTTTTAAAGGGAAACCACGCTATAATCTCGGGCTTAAAAAACAGAATGGCACATGCAAAAACTTGCTTTCATAGACCTAATCTGTATAAAATAGTTAAAAATAAGAGGAACTATTATGAGAAATAAATATATTGAAGCTTACGAAAATGCGCAGATACAAGAGAAAGCGATTCCTGAGTTTCGCGCTGGTGATACGCTAAGAGTAGCCGTTAAAATCAAAGAGGGCGACAAACAGAGAATTCAAAATTTTGAAGGCATTTGCATAGCAAGACGTGGAAGCGGCACAGGCGAAACGTTTATTATCCGCAAAATCGGCGCAAACAGCGTCGGTGTGGAGAGAATATTTCCAATCTACAGCGACAGCATAGAGAGCATAACTGTTATAAGACGCGGACGTGTCAGACGCGCTAAACTCTTTTATTTGAGAGATTTGCGCGGTAAAGCTGCAAGAATCAAAGAGATTAAATAACCAAATGCGGCGGGCTTACACGCCTTCCGCAAAATCACTTTATAACGATATAAATTTACAAAGATGACGATACCGCGTCCTGCAATTAGTTTGCCGTTCCTCATAGAGATAGTTTAATCTATGGTGAGCCGTTATAAGCCTACTAAATATATCCTTACCACATTGTTTTTCTCTTTCTCATGTAGTCCAAAAACCGTGCTGTTTGAATGGATATTATCTTTTAATAACCATAAAAAATTGGCTTTTGCGGAAAAGATTGAAGTAAAAAATATAGGACAATATACAATCATCCAAGAATATAATAATGATGAAATTGAAAAAGATTTTATTCCGAACGTAAAAAAATAATTATACAATGCTATTAATTTGTGAAAACTATCTGTAACTATCCATTTTTACTATTTTATAACTGCTTTTGTTAAAATGTAAAATATACATAAAATATCGTATTTATCGCTATTTTATTAGAGAAATGAACATTTTTGCAAAGTAACATAATTATTCACATTATGAGATGATGCGGCGCAAATTAGCCTCCGTTATCGTTGGCGTGCCGCTGAAGCGGACTTACAGGGAGCATCCATACAGCACAAATTCGGTAGATTATTCAAACGACTCCAATTTTTCTTCTATCTCCAGATATCTCTCTACCAGCGGCTCAAGTTCATTCTCTTTTTGCGCGAGAAGTTCGGTTAGCGTCAAAACGCCTTTTTGCTGATAACATTCTGGATTTGCCAGACATGCTTTCAACTCTATTATTTCGCTTTCAAGTTTTTCTATGATTTGCGGCAGTTTGTCATAATCTCGTTGTTCTTTGTAGCTTAATTTTTGGGACTTTGTTTTTGATTTTTGGATTTGTATGGTATTTATATCATGCTCAAAGCGTTCTATTTCCGCCATTTCACTCTCATATTCCAAATATTCGCTGTAAGAGCCGTAACTTTCAACTGTTTTTCCGTTTCCTTTGAATATCAGCAGTTTTTTGGCGATTTTGTCCACAAAATATCTATCATGACTTACGAAAAGTACTGCTCCATGATAGTTTCGGATATACTCCTCAAGGATATTTATAGTTGGTATATCAAGGTCATTTGTAGGTTCGTCAAGGATAAGACAATCCGTCTTTTTGGCAAACAAAAGCGCCAAAGCTACACGATTTTTCTCGCCGCCGCTTAAGATTCCTATCTTTTTATCCAGATACTCTTTTGGAAATAGAAAATTTTTCAAATATCCGAATACATGCATATTTTTTCCCTGCACATCAACTCTATCGCCTCCGTTTGGGCAAAATGTCTCAAGTATGTTTTTTTCATCGTCCAACATAACTCTTTGCTGGTCAAAATATCCCGTTTCAAATTCACCTTTTTTGATTTTGCCCTCATCGCTCTTTAGCTCGCCGAGCAAGAGTTTCAGCAAGGTGGATTTTCCAGCGCCGTTTTTGCCGACAATCGCTATGCGGTCTTTTTGCATAATACGTATGGAGAGATTTTTGATAAGAGATTTGCCGCCGAGACTTTTTGAGACGTTTTCAAGTTCAAAGAGCATTTTTTGTCTGTTTACGGATTTTTCCTGATTGAAGTTGTGCTTTTCTCTCTCTATCTCAAGTTTGATTTTTCTTATAAAACTTGGATTTTGTTTTGCTCTCTCTCGCATCGCCAAAACTCTTTGTTTGCGCCCTTCATCTCTTTTAAGCCGCGCTTTTACGCCGTGCGAAAGCCATTCTTCTTCGCTTTTTAGGATTTTCAGCAGATTTTCATGCTCTTTTTGCATGGAGTGCAAAAGCATCTCCTTTACCCTTAGATAATTTGCATAACCGCCGTCAAAACTTTTTAATTTAGAGTTGTCTATCTCTATCGTGCGCGTAGCAATTTTGTCTATGAAATATCTATCATGAGATATGAAAACAAGCGTGAAATTTTCTTTTAAAAGCATCTCTTCCAAAAATGCTGTCATATAAACATCAAGATGATTTGTGGGTTCGTCAAGCAGCAAAATATCAGGCTTTTTGAGCAACAGTCCCGCAAGCGCTATTCTTCGTCTTTCACCGCCGCTAAGAAGTGAAATGCTTTTGTTCTCATGCTCTTTTAAATCAAACTCTTCAATGACTCTTTGTACCTTGTCGTCAATATTCCATGCATTGTGAGCGTCAAGATACGAGGCTATCTCAAGCTGTTTTTTGATGAGATTTTCATTTTTAAAGTCATGCTCAAGTTTCAGGCTAATATCCTCATATTCGCGCCGTTTTTCCGTAATCTCCGTAAGCTGTGAGGCTATATTTTCCCTTACGCTTTCATGCTCTTTAAATTCTGGATTTTGTTCAAGCATTTCAACTTTTATACCGTTTTGAATGATTCTACGCCCGTTGTCGGCTTCAAGCGTTCCGTTTATTATTTTAATAAGAGTTGATTTGCCGCCGCCGTTTTTGCCTATTACGGCTATTCTCTCTTTTGGTTCTATAAAGAGACTGACCTCTTCAAGTATTTTGCCCGTTTCATAACTTTTGCTGATATCTATCAAATCTAAAAGCGCCAAATGTAATCCTTTTAAAAATGCGGTTATAATACACTCTTTTTTATGAAAATATATATATATTTTGTATATACTTAGACTTTATGTTTTTACAAAGGCGGAAATAATGAAAAGAGTATTCACGGCGGCAGTGATGATTTTATGCGTTTTAAGTGCAAATGCGCAGGAGAACAAAGAAGAAACGGCAACACTCACGGATAAAGTTTGGGAGTGTTATTCGTATATCAGAGCATTCAAAACGGATATCAAACTCTCTTCGCGCGATATTTATTATGCCAATAAAGTTTATGAAATTCAACCTACTATAAGTGTTAAGGTGCCTGCTACATACAGTAATGAAGTAACGA
>JAISNG010000176.1 GCA_031276365.1 Campylobacteraceae bacterium
CCATAAAACATAAAAAGGATAATATAGAGAAACTTTTTAAAGCATATCCAAAACGTAAATTTATCCTTGTAGGAGACAGCGGTGAAAACGACCCTGAAATTTACGCCGCTTTGCAAAAAAAATATCCCGATAAAGTTTTGCTGATAATTATCCATGATTTGGACAAAAGTGATGGAAATTCGACACGGCTTCAAAATAGTTTCAAAGGTATTGAAAAAAATAAACTTCTCTTTTTTTGATACATTTCGTGCGTAATAAAACCTTGCTATTTATGCGGAATATCTGTTTATCTATATGGCGTAAAACATTTAAGTTAAGATTATTGCCTCACAACAGAGTATAAAAATACATGCAGCAAACTATTTTTACTTTACCGATTTATTTTTTCCACTCAATATGTCCATTTACACCGTTTTTTTCAAAAACTTCTAAGATTTCAGCGCAAAACCGCATGGTTTCTATATCATCTATAGATTTTGCATACTCATAAAGACGAATGAACATTTTTTTGCCGGTTTCTGTTTGTTTGTAATTTTTCTTTTTAAAATTATGTTGCGCACAAAGAGTTTGTCCATTATCAATAGTAGCTTTACCGCCTAAATCTTTTGCTTTGATGTGATCAACGTGCAACTCTACTCCATCTTCTCTACCTCTGCCGCAAATAACACATCTATAGCCATCTCTCTCCATAATTGCTTTCTTTTGAACAGGCGTAAAATCTTCAAGCTCTCTGTTCATGACAAAATTTGGGTCATAACGATAAACGCCTTTAGCGATTTTTATTAAAAAGCCTTTTTGCGACAATGAACGAATAGCTCTATCGGGATCGCGAAAAATCTCTCCAGTTCGTTTTTTGTATTCAGTTGTAACCCAATCAACAACCTCAGGATGATGAATATCCCTTAATGGATTATCCACAAAAAACTCTTTTATAAGTTCAATCTGTGGTACTGTTTTTGTCTGTTTCAAAATTCAATACTCCCATCTCTTTTAAAAATCTGTTTTTAATTAATTCGCAATATCTGCTATCAAGTTCTACGCCAATAGATTTTCTATTTAAACCTTGAGCAACCAATAACGTTGTTCCACTTCCGGCAAATGGGTCAAAAACCATATCATCTACATAGCTGAACATTTTAATACAACGATTTGGCAGTTCTTTTGGAAAAGGAGCAGGATGTCCTATTCTTTTTTTGCTTTCACCGTTAAAAACCCAAACCCCCTGCGTCCAATCCTTAAATTCATCACCTGTAATATCAGAGATTTTGGAACCATTTGTTTTTTTCCACTCATGTTTATATAATACTACTATTAATTCTACGGGTGTAATAATAACAGGAGCAGATGCCGATTTCCAAGATCCCCATGCTGTACGTCTTGAGATATTACCTTCATTCCAAATTATAGTTGTTTTGTATTGCCATCCAACCTTTTGGGCAATTTTTGTTAAATCAGCACCAACTGCTCTATGTCCGCCTTTGTTTTTGTCTAATGGTATATTTAAACAAAATCTCGCTTGTGATTTGCTCCAAAGATAGCAATTTTTCATCCACTGTTCTGAAAATTCAAGGTAATGTTCATAGCTTAATTCGTCATCATTTGAGTTGTAATCAATACCAACATTGTATGGAGGAGAAGTTACGATAATATCTGCAAACTCTTCATCAAAAAGTCCGCTATTTAACGTATCGGCATTAAAAAGCAATGTATTTTTAAAGCTAAAATGCTCTTTTCTAATAGAAATTGATTTTGCTGTTTTTGTCAAGTTGCCTCATTTAAATTTTTAGGTTTAAGTTTATCAAATCACTCCTTAAACACTCTTGCAGTTTTCATGTTTATCATAATTTAGACCTTCACTATATAAACAACAGCGGCAAACAGAGCTGTTACTCCATGTCTGCGGCAATACATTCTTTGATGATTTATCGTGTTACGCCATATCCTCCAGAGCTTTCGCGTCATCATCAAACTCAACCTTTTCTATTTTACTGAATTCATCGGAGATTTTGGAGGTAGTCGTGGATATCTCCTTGACATCTTTATGAACAGTATCTATGTGTTTTGATAGCTGCTCCCATCGCTCTTTGTAAAGTTTGAAATTTTTTGAGAGTTTCATCAACTCTTCTTGAATCTTTTTAGCTTGCTCTTTGGTTTTGATATCCCTCACAACTGCCATTATCGTAGTCAAAAGCGCCATGAGAGTCGTAGGGGACGCTATCCATACACTTTTTTGCCGCGCGTAGTCAATTATGATTTCATGATAGGCGTTAATCTCCGCAAAAATAGCTTCAGCAGGCAAAAATAAAATCGCCAAATCCGAAGTTTCGCCTTTTATGATATATTTTGAGGCGATATCATTTATGTGCTTTTTCAAATCGTTTCTAAAATCACCCTGAAAACTCTTATCTTCGCTCATTTTTCTGTAATTTTCAAGCGGAAATTTTGAATCCACGCAGATAAGCCCGACCGGCTCGGGAGCCTTGATAACTGCATCTGCAATGCTTGAATTTGAAAGCGTAAACTGTATATCATACATATCCCGCCTCTCGCCAAAGATGGATTTTAAGATAGCATTCAACTGCACTTCGCCAAAAATTCCGCGCGTCTTTTTGTCCGTCAAAATGCCCTGCAGCGAAACCACTTCGCCGCTTAAATTTTCTATGGTTTTTTGGGCTTGGTTTATCTTGGCAATACCTATTATTATCTCTTTAAATGTTTTATCTACATTTTCAAAGCCCGCTTTAAGGCGATTTTCAACCCTTTCGTTAATTTTCTCCAGCCTCTCATCTACTTTTTTGGACAGAGCCTCAAAATCTTTCGCGCTTTGCAGCTGCTGCTCTTTCAATGACGCGCTTATCTTCTCTCCCAAAACTTCCAGCCTCTCATGTAAAAATGTATTTAGGTTCTTTTGCATTATCTCCAAAGAGGTTGATATTTTTAAAAACAGTTCGGCATTTTTTTCTATCTGTTCCTGCGCGCTTTTGGCATTTTGAAGCTGTTTGGCATCAAATGAGGACAATTTCTCATACCAAAAGCCTTTCATATTCTCCTGCTCTTTTTGCCTTAAAAACTTCTCCTCATCAAGCGTTTTGGCAAGAGACTTAACACTTGTATAAACAAAAACCAAAACCATCATACAGCAAAGCAAAATACCGATAATAACAATGCTCTCAATACTCATTTACTCTATCTCCAATGTGTCAAGTACTTTTTGTTTGAAGCGAATAATCTCTATTTTTTGCCTCAAGTCTCGGTTTTCTTCCATGAGAATGGAATACTCGCTCCACAATGCATTAATATCGCGGCTGTGATAATATATCTGATTTTTGATATAAATCATCGGCAGCAAAAGCGCGAAACCCGCCATCATAACAACATACGTCCAAATCAAAAATTTCAGCGATATATTTTTCTCTTCAGGCGTCTTTTCAGCACTGCATGCACTCGTGCCGCTTTGCGCTTTGATATCTATATCCATGTAAATATCAAGCTCGTTTTTGCCTTTCATGTATGCCTCTTATAAAATGCCCTGAGTTTTGAACTTCTGCTTCTTGGGTTTGCCTTTATCTGCTCTTGTGTTGGCTCCAAAGCCTTTTTTGTGATGATTTCGCCAAGCGAGTGGTTATTCCCACATTCACAGCGAAAATTTTCAGGCGGACAGATGCAGGATTTTGCCCATGCTCTGAATGTCTGCTTGACTATCCTGTCCTCTAACGAATGAAATGAGATTATACACACAATGCAATCTGTTATTTTACTCTTTTCAATGCTTGCTAAAAGCTCTTCCAACTCCTCAAGCTCTCTGTTTACCTCTATGCGCACGGCTTGAAATACCAACGTAGCAGGCGAAACGCTCCTGCCGTTAAAATGCCCTCTTCTGCCAACTAAATCAGCCAAAGTTTTCGCATCTTTTATCGGAGATTTGTCTCTTTTGTCGCATATCAGCCTAGCTATTTTTTTATACTCTTTGAGCTCCCCGTAATCTCTAAAAATTCTCTCAAGTTCATTTTTGGGATAACTATTTACAACTTCATACGCACTTAAAGTTTGTGTTGTGTCCATACGCATATCAAGAGTTAAGGAGTCAAATCCAAAACCTCTGCCGTTACTATCAAGCTGCAACGAAGAAACGCCGATATCGGCTAAAATACCGTGTATAGGCAAATGTTCGTATTTTCCGACAATGGAGCTGAAATTTTTATGTTCTATCGTTACCCGCTCTCCAAATTCCTTAAGCCTCTTTTTTGAAAACTCCACAGCCTCTTCGTCGCGGTCGCAGCCTATCACGCGCAGGGAGTTGTTTTGGCTCAAAAGTGCGTGGCTATGCCCTCCGTAACCCATTGTGCAATCTATCAAATATCCATCTTTTATCGGCTCAAAAACAGCTTTTACTTCATCTAACATGACAGGTACATGCGGAATTTGCAACAACTTTCCCTTTTACAAATATTTTTAAGATATAATACACAATTTAGCTTTCAAAAAGGTTGAATAGTATGCAAAAACATCTCGTAAATGAGATTAGTGATATATCGCTATCTATGTTCAGAAAAAACTTTTTCGGCATTTATCACGGCTCAATATCTGCGCGGACGGAACAGGATAGGTTTATTATCAATAAAAAAAATGCCATTTTTGACAGAATTAGTGAAAATTCGCTTGTAGAACTCTACTCAAAAAAAGATTACAGATGGAATGACGCGAGTATAGACGCACATATACATCTTGGTCTTTATATGAACATCAGCGAAGCAAAATATGCCTGCTATGCGATGCCGCCATATACCGTGGCGTATTCGTTAAATCACAACAATATCATTCCCAAAGACTATTTCGGGCTAAGTTTGATAGGCAAAACCAATATTTACGACCCAAAACAGTTTGACGACTGGTACGAAAGAGCAGATGTTGAGATATACAGATATTTCATGGAGAAAAATACTAATATAATGGTTATTAAAGGTTACGGCGTTTTTACATACGACCGCGATATACACAATATGGCAAAAAATGTCGCATTGATAGAAAATACATGCAGGGTTTTACTGCTTTGCAAAGATGAAAAATAGCGCCGTTTTACAAAAAAATGAAATAGACTAACAAAAATTACTAACAAAATTGTATTTTTTTGTCAAAAAAATACAAAGAAAAGCCGATTTTAAGCTATTTTAAACACTTTTCAGTGTACAATCTAACAGATTTAGTTTGTTATTGAAAGGACGTTTTTTATGATTACATGGATGCAACGCCATAAAAAGTATTTAATAATAACAGTTTGGATTAGCGTTATAGCTTTTGTTGGTGCAGGTTTTGTAAGCTGGGGGGCTTATGATTTTAACTTTTCAAGAGCGTCTTCGGTCGCAAAAGTAGGCAATCACAAAATAAGCAAAGAGGATTTTAGCAAAACTTACGACAGATACTTTCAATACTTCAATACCAGATTTTATAACGGAGAGCTAACGCCTGAAGCGGCAAAAGAAATCGGCTTGGAAAATTTGGTCATGGAGGATTTGGTAAGCAATGCTCTGCTTCTTAATCTTGCGGACGAATTCGGCATAATGGCATTGGACAGCGAAGTGATAGAGGTTATAACCAAAGACCCGAACTTCCATCAAAACGGCGTTTTTAATAAAGAGATTTATCTTCAAACACTCAAAAGAGCAGGTTTCAAACCAGAAGCTTATGAAAATACGATTAAAAAAGAGATTGTACTTGAAAAACTTGAGGCTATAACTACAAACTTTCCCATAACAGAAACTGAAAAAGAGATATTAGGTGCGGCGATGTTTATGGAGGACAGATTATCTATCGGCATTGTTACCGTAGATGACAACGAGCTTAAAATAGATGAAAATGAGATAAAAACATATTGGGATATGAACAAAAACAATTTTCTTACGGAGAGAGTTTATTATCTTGAAAGTATCTTTGTGCCGCTTTCAAATGAAAAATTGAACGAAGATGATATTAAAGCCCATTATGAGGAGACGAAATATTTTTATAGAGATGCCGAAAACAATCCGAAAGAGTATGCGGCGATAAAAAATGATATTGAAAAGGCTTTGAAGTTTGAAAAAACCAAAAGAGACGCGTTGATAACAGGCATATCATTAAGAAACGGAAATATAACGGCAGAGAAAAATATAACCGTCAAAGAGTCAAGCGGCGAATACAATATATCTATTTTTGCTCAGGCAAGCGAAGGGACGATTTTGGAGCCTGTCCAAAAAGAGAATGGTTGGGAAGTTTTGAAACTTGTCAAGGTTGACGCGCCTGTTGTAAAAACTTATGAAGAGGCAAAAGCGCAGGTTCTTGGCATCATCAAAACAAACAAAAGAGTAGAACTTTTGGCGCAGAAATCTCTTGCAAGACTTGAACTTTTCAAAGGACGCGATGTTGGATTTATAACAAGAAGTACGGGCAATATCACGGGACTTACGGCAGAACAGTCCAAACAGGTTGTCAATAGAGTATTTGGCTCAAAAGAGAAAAAAGGTTATGTGATACTGGACGGCAAAGCATATTTGTATGATATTTTGGAGCAAAGACTGCCCGACAAAAATAAAATCGCAGAAAACGATGCAAATCTTGAAAACGCATTTAACCAAATCAGAAATTCGGAGATACGGCAAAAACTTGTAGAAACGCTAAAGTCCCGATATGAAATTGAGCAATATTAAAAAGGATAGTGTTTATGACAATTTTAGGCATTGACATAGGTTCAACCAAAGTTTGCGCTATCATTGCCCAAAAAAGCGATACGGGCGATACAAAGATACTTGGCGTTGGCATCGCAAAATCGCAGGGGTTGAAAAAAGGTATCATAACAAACATAGACCTCGCTTCAAAATCCATCAAAAGCGCTATTGTTGAAGCTAAAAGAGCCGCCGGAATGCAGTTTGAAAGAGTTGTCGTTTCAGTTTCAGGCTCTTATGCCAAAAGCATGGACAGCAGCGGTATCGTAAATATACCAAACCGCGAAATAGGCATCAAGGAGATAACGCGCGCCATGCAGGTAGCCGACTACAATGCCGCTATACCGCAAGAGCATGAAAAGCTTCATGTACTGCCGTATAATTTTATAGTGGACGGACAGGAGTTTATAGAAGACCCGCTCGGTATGAACGGCAGCAGGCTTGAAGTGCAGGTACACATTATCACTGCGCAAAGGTCATCTTTGACAAATCTAAAAAAAGCCGTGAAACTCGCGGGCGTTGAAATAGACAATTTAGTGCTAAATGCTTACGCTTCAAGCATCGCCGTACTTGGATATGATGAAAAGGAGCTCGGCGTTGCCGTTATAGATTTGGGCGGAGCTACATGCAACATGGCAGTACATGTAGGAAATTCCATACGCTGCAACGACTTTTTGGGTATCGGCTCTATAAATATAACAAACGACCTCTCCATGACGCTGCATACGCCGCCATCTTCTGCCGAAGAGACCAAAATAAAATACGGCTCTTTAAAAACAGCACAGAATGAATTGATAAAACTGCCTGTAATCGGCGATGAACACTCCTTGCATGAAGTCTCTTTGGAGATGGTTTCAAAAGTGATATATGCAAGAACGGAAGAGACTTTAATGATACTATCCAATTTATTGGACAGATGCGGATATAAAGACAAAATCGGCGCAGGAATCGTAATAACAGGCGGTATGACAAAACTTGAAGGCCTGCGAGACCTTGCAGGCGCGATATTTAATATGCCCGTGCGTACAGCCAGACCAAAAGAGATGGAAGGGTTATTTGAGATATTGCGCGACCCTGGATTTTCCACAGCAGTAGGATTAGTACTGTACGGCGGCGGCGCGTTTACGCCTTATGAGATTGATTCAAATAAAAAATTAAGATATAAAAATGAAATACTTGAAGAGGGCAAAAATGTAAACACTCTATTGCCTGACGAAGAAGAGAGCGAAGTGCTTTCGGGAGATGATATAAGGTTAGAGAAAAACAAAAATAATCTGAACGATATCAACAAAAAGCCAAACGAGATTGCGGTGTTTTTCAAAAATTTATGGCGCCGCTTGACACAACTATTTTAAGGGGAGATGATGAGCAATTTTAAGGTTGAAGAGACAAAACATGTCTATGGCGCAAAAATAAAAGTCATAGGAGTTGGCGGCGGCGGCGGCAATATGATTAACCACATGGTAAGAGAAGGTATCAGCGGAGTTGATTTGATAGCTGCCAATACGGCCGCTCAAGCTCTTGAGCTTTCTCTTGCAACTGTAAAAATTCAACTCGGAGAGCGTAGAAACAGAGGGCTTGGCTCAGGCGGCAAACCTGACGTAGCGCGTGAGAGCGCTGAAGAGAGTTACGAAGAGATAAAGAGCGCGCTTGAACACGCCGATATCGTATTTATCGCCGCAGGACTCGGCGGAGGCACAGGCACTGGAGCATCTCCGATAGTAGCCAGAGCCGCAAAAGAGGTCGGCGCGCTGACTGTATCCGTTACAACAAAACCGTTTCCATTTGAAGGTAAAAAAAGAATGCAGTTTGCGGAAAACGGTCTTAACGAACTTAAAAAAGAGAGCGATTCTATAGTTGTGATACCGAATGAAAAACTTTTAAGCATTATAGACGCAAACGAAGGTTTTGAAGACAGTTTCAAAACTGTAGACAGCGTTTTGTGCCGCGCTGTAAGCGGCATGAGCGGCGTTATTCTCTCCAGAGGCATTATAAATGTTGATTTTGCTGATGTGCAGACAATTATGAGCCATAGAGGCAAAGCGCTTCTTGGCGTTGGCGAAAGCACAGGTACAGACGCGGCAAGCGAAGCTGTAAAAAATGCGATACAATCTCCCCTCCTTGATGATATGTCCATAAACGGCGCGCTTGGCGTACTTGTGCATTTTTACGCTCACCCGAAACTTTGTCCGCTCCGCAAAATTCAAGATGCTATGAATATCATACATGAAGCCGCAAGCAGTGAAGCTGATATTATAGTCGGCATAACTGCAGACGAGAGCCTTGAAAACGGATATGTAAGAGTAACAATAGTAGCTACGGGATTTGACAGCAAAATCATAGACATACCTGAAGTAAAAAGCGAACGAACGTTATGGCGCAGAGAAAAAACATCAGGCAGCGATATTTATGATTTTCAAGAAAGCACTTTAGACGAACCTTCAATCAATAGAAGGCAGATAGACTGATTTGACGCGGATACGAAATCCGCGCCGCTTCAATGTTTTTACTTTAAAATTGTCCAAATTCGTCTGAAAAATAGACTCACTTGTGAAAGCAATATAACTTTCATCACGATTTCACTCCATCCATGTACACTTCTGAATTCTGCACTCGCCGTTACCTCCGCGCCGCTTTTTTGAGCCTCTACAATATAAGGCGTAAAATACAGCACAAATGCCAGCGAAGCAAGCAGTATGATAAAAAATATAACGGAACTTACAAAATCATAACTTTTTATTTTGTACAGATATATCTCATATGCTACAATTAAAAGCGTGCAAAACATCAACATAACATTAAATTTTACAAATATCTGCGTCATCAAAATACCGCTTTGAAAATGGCTCAATACGCCATCGCCCAAATATGCGCTCGGAAAAAATATAACTGGCGCGGCAAGCATTCCAACTGCTATCTCAGAACCTATACAAATCCCAAGCACCAACATATATACTGTAAAAAAACTCTTTTGCCAAGCTGTTTTCATCTCTTATCCTTTCATGATAAAGCCTCTGTCAAGCCCGCTTAAGTCTTGATAAAAGCTGTAATTTTCTATTTTATTGTCCTCAAAAAAACTCTTTATGCTTTGTCTTTGGTCATACCCCATCTCACATGCAAGAGCCAAAACGCCAAGCTTTTTTGAGAGCAAAATAATATCCTTGAGCATCTCGTCGCCCTGCTCTCCGCCAAAAAGCGCGGCGTGAGGTTCATTTAACACATGTTTTTCAAGCTCCTCTTTTTTTGAAACATACGGAGGATTTGAAACTAAAATTTGCGGCGGTTCAATGCCGTCCAGATAACTTGTCAAGTGAAATCTTATCCTCTCTTCCACGCCGAACTTTCGCGCATTTAGCTTTGCCAGCTCTATGGCTTTTGGCGATATGTCAGTAGCATTTATACTGATTTTCGGTAACAAAAGAGCCAGCATTACGCTGATTACCCCGCTTCCTGTGCCGACTTCCGCCACTCTTCGCGCATTGTACTTTTTTACAAGTTCTGCGGTTTTATCTACCAGCATTTCAGTTTCGGGACGCGGCACCAAAACGCCCTCATGCATGATAAACTCCTTTGAATAA
>JAISNG010000069.1 GCA_031276365.1 Campylobacteraceae bacterium
TAAATTTTTCACACTTGAAAGACGTTTTTGAAAACAACGGTTTTAAAGAGTGCGCGTTTTGTACACAGGCTAAAGCACTTGTGGATTTTGGGTTGATTGACTTACTGGAGATATTGAAAAACAGCGTTGAAGAAAACAGTTACAGGATGGAGCTTGGTAAAGCTATGCAACTCATTGACCCATCATTTTTGGGCGAGCGTTTTAACATGATAAGATTCAAAAAGGTATGAAAATGATTTTATATGTAAACGGCGAAGAATTAGAAACTGACGCAAAGACTATGGAGGCGTTGATAAAAGAGCTTGGGATAGAAAATCAAATCATGGCAGCAGCAGTAAATCTAAACGTCATTAAAAAGGAGAATTGGAACACATACGAATTGAAAGATAACGACAACGTTGAACTTTTACGGTTTGTTGGCGGGGGGTGAAGAGGAAAAATTAAAATCAGGATATAAGGTATTTGTACTCCATACAAAGGCTATTGGCTTTGGAGCTTATTTTATAACTTTCACAGCAATTAAAAGATATCATGCATTTTTTTATAAACACGTAATATAAAGAAAATACCAATAAACTATTTTTGTGGGAGTAGGAGAAATGTATAAAACACTAATTTTTATTGATTTTGAAAATCTACAAAAAATAGATAAAGACCTCTTGGCTTCTGATGTAAAAATAATTGTTTTTGTGGGCGTAAAACAAGATAAACTTGTATCTGGTTTTTTAAAAGATTATATCAACGAAAAAGCACCTATAGAATTTATCAAGCCTAATGTACAAGGGAACAATGCCCTTGATTTTTGTATAACATTTTATGTTGGTTATCATATTGGAAAAAATAAAGATTTGCACATAATTATATATTCAAAAGATACAGATTATGATACATTAATAACTTATCTTCAAACAAAGAAAATAAATATCGAAAGATTAGAATGCAAAAGCGATATTCACCAAACAATACAACAAAATATTGTAAAAAAACAAAATAATGAAGCTGATTTTGAAAAAAGTTATAATGATATTATTGAATTTTTAAAAACTAAACACGCAAAGGTATTACCAAGAAGAATTAAGACATTAGAAAAATACTTACAAAAGACAACGTCTGTTAAAAATATTTCCCAAAACGATACAAACCAAATAATTGAAAAATTAAAAAAAGAAAATATCATCGAAATAACAAATGATGAAAATGGTGCGATAAAATTTAATATTGAAAAATTAGAATACACAAAAGATGTTCCCGAAACAACTTTTGATAAAAAATATCATGATGTGATTAAAAATCTTAAAAATTTAGAAAAAGCAATTCCAACAAAAATTAAGACATTAAAAAAATATTTACAAAATAATTTTAAAAAGATATCTATAAATGACAACGATATAGAGCAAATAGTTGAAAGATTAATAAAAGACGGTATCATTGAAATAACAAATAAAACTAGCAAGAGAATAAAACTAAATAAAGATAAAATTAATATTTATATATAATTTATAAAAATGGCAGAGATAAAAATACATACTGATAAAAAGTCTTAAGTGCAATAAGGAGGCTACTTGAAACGTATCGGTCTAATCGGCGGTATGAGATAGGAATCTTCCCTTGAATATTACAAAATAATCAACGAAGAGATTAAAAATATTTTCGGAGGTTTTAATTTGGCAGAGTGCATATTATAGAGTGTAAATTTTGATGAGATAGAGTTATATCAAAGGACAAATGAGCGTGAAAAATGCGCCGAAATATTAAATACTGCTGCAAAAAAATCTTGAAAAATCCAGAGCTGATTTGACAATTTTATGCACAAATACAATGCATAAAGTTTACGATTTGCTGCTGCGGGATGTAAGTATACCGTTTTTGTACATATCAGATATGATGGCTCATAAGATACTCAAAGACCATGTAGAGGCAAAAGTCGTTGCGGATAATGGAGATATGATGGCTCATAAGATACTCAAAGACAACATAAATGTTGTCGGATTTTTGGGAACAAAATACACGATGTCGGAGAATTTTTACACGCCAAGATTGGTTGAAAAGGGTATCGGCGTAAGTACGCCTGACGAAAAAGACCAAAATATAATAAATGAGATAATTTACAACAAAATTTGTCTTGGAATGATAAAAAACTATTCCAAAGATGAATATATAAAAATAATTAACAAAATGATAAAAGCAGGCGCAGATGGAATTATACTTGGATGCACGGAAATATGACTACTGATAAAACAAAAAGATATTTCGGTGAAGATATTTGACACGACTGTGATACATGCAAAAAAGGCGGTGGAATTTGTATGCGGCAAAAAGAGGCTATTTGACAAACATGTATATGCCGCAAAACCGCACAGTATTATGAGCAGATTTTGTTTTAGCAATATATGTTCTATTTTTCTTTATATATAAGGGGTAAAATATCTTCTTGCAGGATTGATGTACAAAAATAAAAGCCGCGTTTAATTCAAAAATCCGATAAAACAGATGGATAATTTTGAAAACTACAGTGATTTTTGCCGACATGTATGCCGCGCTAAAAACTTTTTTATCTTTTGTGAGATATTATTACGGGCAGATTTTCACTTAGGATAGATTTTATGGGAAGAGCATTTGAGTATCGCCGTGCAGCAAAAGAGAAACGCTGGGACAAAATGTCCAAAGTTTTCCCAAAACTCGCAAAAATCATAACAGTTGCCGCAAAACAGGGTGGAACAGACTCGCAGACAAACTCCAAACTTCGTACGGCTATTTTAAATGCAAAGGCGCAAAATATGCCCAAAGACAACATTGAAGCAGCGATAAAAAGGGCGGCGGGTAAAGATGAGCAGGATATCAAAGAGATACATTATGAAGGCAAAGCCCCTCATGGAGCGTTGATATTTGTAGAGTGCGCTACGGACAATCCCACAAGAACAGTCGCAAACGTAAAGGCGCACTTCGGCAAATGCGGTGGGCAGATAGTGCAAAACGGCTCTCTGGAGTTCATGTTTTCAAGAAAGGCGGTTTTTGAGTTTGAAAAACCTGCAAATCTTAGCAAAGACGAATTGGAGCTTGCGTTGATTGACGGCGGACTTGAAGAGTTGGACGAAAACGACGGCATTTTTTACGCTTATGCGGCATATTCGGATTTTGGTTCTTTGTCGTCTGCGCTTGAACTGCTTAGGATTGAACCGAAAAAATCAGCGCTTGAATATATACCAAACACTCCTGTAGAGTTTAGCGAGGAGCAGCTTGCAGATATTGAAAAACTCATTGACCGCTTGGAAGATGATGATGATGTGCAGGCGGTCTATACAAATATCGCGTAATAACCTTAAAGATAATTCAAAAAGTCTTGCGGCTTTATTTTATTTTTAAAGATTCCCTTGCTTTCTCATCTATAAATTTCGCAAACTCATCGCTGTCGTTTTGAGCTTTGCACACTTCATAAGAGGTTATGCCAAGTAGTTCCGCGGTATTTTTATAATATATAGCAAGCTCAAAATCACTCTCAGAGTTATCAATCGTAAATGAGAGCGGATATATCACAACAGGCGAGGGAGCAACACTCTTTAAAACCTCCTCAATGGATGGTTTTAGCCACTCTATGGGTCCGAGCTTTGATTGATACGCTGTATGAATACCTGCAAAACCAATATCTTTCAGACTTTCGCTCAAAATCTCCACATGTTTTTTGATATGCGTTTCGTAAACATCTTTTTTGGCGATAGAAAGCGGAAGAGAGTGAGCCGAAAAGATAAGATGCGCACCGCTTTTGGCGTGCTTTTTGATACTATTTATGATGGTTTTGTTGAAACGTTCATCATCAAAAAAGTGTTCTGATTTGAATATTTTCGTATTTTTGCCGCGAAAAAATCTATCAGCATCATCAAACGAAGAGAGTATAGTAGTCGTAGAAAAGTGCGGATACATAGGAAAAAGCAGCGCCTCATCATACTCTTTGCCATAAAAGATATCAGCGATTTTTGGTTTTGTGTAACGCATCGCAAATAAAATATCATAATCTCCGCGTGATAAATCGCCTATCTTTTTAATTAGATTTTGCGTATATTCATAAATCCTGCTCCCGCCGATAAGTTCGTAATTTTTCCAAACTTTTGTAGCGCGCAGCATGAGTATTGGGGATACGAGATACCGAAGCGGTGAATTTATGATGCGCTTGTCCAAAAACATATTTTTCAAAAACTCTTTCAACTCTTTTTTGTTGCGCGCGCCGCCCATGTTGAGTAAAACAACCGCTCTTTTCAAGCGTATTCCTTTCAAAAGTTTTGATGATGCCAAATTTTACCAAAACTCATTTTATAACTTCATCAATTATTGTATAATGCGCGAAATTTTTCAAAAGGATTATAATGAATTTAAAAACTTACAACTACACAAAAGATGAATTGAAGTCTTTCGCGTATGCCATCATCAAAACCAACAAGGGAGATATGACGCTCAAACTCTACCCAGACGAAGCGCCGATAACTGTGGCAAATTTCGCATTTTTGGCAAAGAGCGGATTTTATGATATGCTCAAATTTCACAGAGTTATTCCAAACTTTGTAATTCAGGGCGGCTGTCCGTTAGGCACAGGCACGGGAGGACCAGGCTGGAAAATAGCGTGCGAATGCGGCAAAAATACACATAAACACCAAAGAGGCACTATCTCTATGG
>JAISNG010000113.1 GCA_031276365.1 Campylobacteraceae bacterium
CGCGTTGCGGACGATAACCTCTTTTTCTATATTTTGTATCTGCTCGTCGCTAAATTGCGTTAAGCGATAAGCGGAATCTTTAAGAATATCGGAGAGCTTCATGAAAAACCTTTTGTTGAGTTGTAATGCAAATATGAATTTAAAGCATTATTGTATTCAAAGATGACTTAATACGGATTTATTGCATTAAAGCATAAGACATAAACAATCAAAATGCGCGGATATTGTTGTCAAAAAACGCTACAAAAACTGATAAATAAAGCATTATGAAATTTTATGTTGGCTTTTGATTACTAATTTTAAAATTCTACTTTCTAATTAGTCTTTATGTGAAGTTTTTGAAACAATTTAAATTTAGGGGATTTTTGGATGGTGCGGATGAAGAGACTCGAACTCCCATGCCTTGCGGCGCCAGATCCTAAGTCTGGTGTGTCTACCAATTTCACCACATCCGCACAAAAAATAATAATACTTACAAGCTGCCATAAATCAGCTCAAAAACATATCCATAAAAACGGACTATTTTGTAGAAATTTACAAAACAACTTCAATCACTTCGTCTTCTGCAAAACGAAATTCCAAAACGATTTATCCGCAACACGAATAAATAAATGGTACGCCCAAGAGGATTTGAACCTCTGACCTACGGCTTAGAAGGCCGTTGCTCTATCCAGCTGAGCTATGAGCGCACATAAAGCTTTCGGCAAGCCAAAACTCTCTTAGTGGTACGCTCGATAGGAGTCGAACCTACAACCCACAGATCCGAAGTCTGTTGCTCTATCCAATTGAGCTACGAGCGCAAAATGGGGTGAGTTATGGGAATTGAACCCACGACCCTCAGGACCACAATCTGATGCTCTAACCAACTGAGCTAAACTCACCGTAATAAAAAATGGTCGGGGCGACAGGATTTGAACCTGCGACCCTCTGGTCCCAAACCAGATGCGCTACCAGGCTGCGCTACACCCCGATTATATCAAACAGTCCGCATATTTCACCACATGAAGCGATATCAACTGCGTTACATTTACCCGAATGGCAACAGCTTTTTTCAAAAATTTCAGGTACTTGCAAATTAAAAACAAGGTTGAAAGTTTACACAAAACGCCCGCTTTTGTCAAGACTTGTTTTGTATTTTTTGCCGATAGCCTAATTTTTTGGGTAAACTTACCGCTTTTATGATTTGACCATATATTTATTTTTGATTTGCAGTGATGGATTTTATAGATAAAATCGTGTTTAAACTGCTATATCATTTTTGTTATTCCGCCATTTTCATACGGGCAAAGAGTTTTTTGTCCTAAACGATATTTGTGAGGAAGGTGGAAAACCAAACTTTTTAAAAAATGAAGAAAATTAGAAAACAAATAAAAATAGATGTAAGAGAATCAATCGTTTTTTTAACTCTGTTTTTGTAGTTTTTCTATTTTGTTTGGATTCCAGCCTTCCCTCACGATATATGCCCACTTATGTTCGCTTATCGTTCTGTCGCGGGAATGACATGGGTGGTTGTTATTATTTGCAGGCTTGTAAACCTTCTTGGTACGGATAGTTGGACGTAGGAATTACATAAGGAGAGGTTGTTTTATTTGTTGAGTAATAAGCTTCAACAGAGGCGATATATGGATTTGTTGCGCAAATAAAAGCGGCTTACCTCATGATACCAAACATCCAAAACAAGCGCGTGTAAATAAAAAAGTTATAAAAACAAGTTAAGATATATGCCAAAAACGACACGGTTATCTTCTCTTAAACTCCACTATTCCCTCGCTTGGGCTGCTGGCAGAGGCAAATGGTTTTTTAGCCATTCTGCCGCTAAGATAACTTTTTCTGCCTGCAATTACCGCATGTTTCATCGCTTCCGCCATCAAAACAGGCTCTTTTGCATAAGCTAATGCACTATTTGTCAAAACAGCATCCGCGCCTATCTCCATAGCCACAGCCGCATCGCTTGCACAGCCTATTCCTGCATCTACTACAACAGGTACTTTCACAGCCTCTTTGATGAACATGATATTGTATCTATTTTGTATGCCAAGTCCGCTGCCTATAGGCGCCGCAAGCGGCATCACCGCCGCGCTTCCCGCATCTTCAAGCCTTTTTGCCGTTATCGGATCATCGTTTGTATATGACATCACAGTAAAACCGTCTTTTGCCAATATTTCGCATGCTTTTAAAGTCTCTATGATATCAGGATACAAAGTCTTGGCAGTATCTCCTATAATCTCAAGTTTTATCAACTCAAGCCCCGCAGCTTCGCGCACCATGCGAAAAAGCGTTACGGCTTCGTCTGCCCTCACACACCCTGCGGAATTTGGCAAAAGCATAACGTTTGCATCTTTAAAATAATCACTCAGATTTTCCTCGTTTTTGTTTGTGATATTTACGCGCCTTACCGCAACCGTGATAAGGTTTGAGCCGCTTGCGATTGTAGCTTCTTTGGTTGTCTGAAAATCTTTATATTTACCGCTTCCGACTATCAAACGGCTCTCAAATTCGTATTTGCCGATTTTTAATATATCTTTCATACTTTCATTCCTTGTTTTTTGATTTTGCATAGATATTTAGAGATTCCACTGCCAGTGCGAAAGCCATAGAAAAGTATATATAGCCTTTTGGTATATGAAAGCCCAATCCCTCTCCCATCAAAGCAACGCCCACAAGTATCAAAAACGCCAGAGCCATCATTTTCAAAGTCGGGTGCTTGTCTATAAAATCGCTTATGCCCTTTGATGCCGCCATCATAATAAGTACGGCGATTACGACGGCAAGTATCATAACTTCTATCTGATTTACCATTCCAACAGCTGTGATTACCGAATCAAGCGAAAATATGATATCAAGCAGCGCTATCTGAATCAAAATACCCACAAAACCCTTCGCCGCGCTTATGCTTTTTTTATCCTTCTCTTCATGAGGGTCAATATTGTGGTGAATCTCAAGAGTAGATTTTGCCATCAAAAACAATCCGCCAAAAATCAATATCAAATCACGCCCCGAAAATCCATGCTCAAAAAGCGTAAATAGCGGTGTTGTGAGTTTCATTATCCAAAAGAGTGAAAGCAGCAGCAAAATCCTCGTTCCCATAGCCAAAGAAAGCCCCAAAATTCTTGCCTTTTGCCGCTTTTCTTGAGGCAGTCTGCCCACCAAAATAGCAATAAAAATGATATTGTCAATTCCTAAAACTATCTCAAGCCCCGTCAAAGTTGCAAGCGCAATCCATGCATTTGGGTCGCTGATTAAACTCATAAACTCCATCTGTTTCTCCATAAAAAAACAGAAGTATATCAAAGTTTTTCGGAGCGGACAATTAAATCCAGCTCATCAAATCTGCTATTCCATCGTTCCCGCTCAAGCAAAGAGTTTTTAAAAAAACGATATTTGCGAGGAATGCGGGAATCCAAAAAAACGTTTATGGTGAAAGAAATTATTAAAAATAATAAATATGATATGGAATAAAACAATACTTATTCTTTTGCATTTGTTTTTGGGTTCCCACTTTCCCTCACGATATATGCTTACTTACGTTCGCTTGTTGTTCGGTCGCAGGAATGACGGAATAGAATATTTCATTTTTCTCAAAAATGATGAAGTGAGCGTTTTGTTTGCTCATATGTAAAATATCGGTTTGTGGAAGTTGCGGAAATACTGGAATGGAGAAGATTAGCGCATTCCTACCCTATGTCGGCAAATCACACATTCCTTATGATAACGACCAACGTTATATCATTTGCATAGGAATGACAGAGGAGAGAAATTCATTCTGAAACGACAGCGAAGTATATGTTCTGATTTCGTCATATCCGTTGTTCTCTTTTTGTTCTATTCCGTCATTCCCGTGAAAACGGGAATCCAAAAGGAGCACCAAGTAAACTACAAAATTATGGAAAAGAATAAATTACAAAAAATGGCAAATCATTTTTTAAAATAAATATTTTTCTTTGGATTCCCGCCCGCCCTCACGATATGCGCTCACTTACGTTCGGCCGCGGGAATGACAGAAAGGAGCAGATATCCGCATTCTTACCTCATGTTAGCAAATCACACATTCCTTATGATGACGACTAATGTTGTATTGTTTTCGCAGGAATGACGAAGAAGAATAGATATCCGCATTTTTTGCCCCCGCAAACAAACAAGGTACTTTTAAACCGAACCTCGTAATGACAATCTTATCGTTTATAAAAGGAAGATTTTCGCCTCTCCTAACGACAAACCTGTGGAATAAACAGCCCACAAAAGAAACGATATTTACAAGAAATATGAAAATTCATTTATCTTCTATCATTTGCAACCACATCCACAACAGCCTGCGGCAAAATCTCATACTCTATTTTGTGAATATTTGCCTCATACTCTTCATAACTCATATCTTTTGTGCGCGTAAAACTCTTTTGCAAAATAACCTCTCCGCCGTCAAGCTCTTCATTTACAAAATGCACGCTTGCTCCAGCCTTTTTTGCACTTGCTTCATAACTTTGCCGTATCGCGTCAGCGCCTTTAAAAAGCGGCAAAAGCGACGGATGAATGTTTATGGCTTTTACATTTTTTGTAAAATATGGCGTCAAAATCCGCATAAATCCTGCCAACACACACAAATCAATCTCATGCGCTCTGATAATCTCAACAACTCTTTTGTCAAACTCTTCTCTTTGCGGATACTCTTTGTGTTTTATTATCAAAGGTTCAACGCCGTATTTTTGGGACTTTTCTATACCTGCTGCATCGTCTTTGTTGCAAAGCGTAAGCGCTATTTCTATCCTCACGCCGTTAAATGTTTTGTTGTGAATCTTCACAAACAGATTTTCCAGATTTGTCCCTGAACCGCTAAAAAGAACTGCGATTTTTTTTGTTGTCATTTTGCTCCTTGAAATTTTAGTATAACCAAAATCTAAACTTAAAAATTTATATGGTTTTATTCGGCTTTTTGCATTGCCGATACTATTTTTACCGTCTCTATACTCACCGTGCAAACGCGTTTTAACAATTCAACCACCTGCTCTTTATAGTCGGCAAAACGGTAAGTATTAAATTTTTCCGCGATAGTCGCGTCTTTTGGTTTTTTCTCTTGATATTGATCAAGTATCCACTCCAAAGCGCTTCTGTTACCAAGTTTATAATCCCAAACTTCGGCAGGAATATCTTTAATGATACTATTTTCATCTAATATTATCATGCTGCTCTCTTTGTCGGCTTTGAGTTTGGGTTTGGGCAGAGTTTTATCGTTTATCGTTACTAATTGCAAAGGATACTGCTCTACTTTTTCATAGTTAAGATGCAAATCCATCAATTGCCTGCCCCATTCCGCCCATTGATAAAAATCATCGTAAAAGGGAATTCGCGGAAATTCGCGCTTTAGATTCAACTCATACTTTTTGCGGTAAGCGGGACTATGTAGCACGGCGTAAACGTAATGGAAAATGTCTTGTTTGGTAATGTTTTCATCTTCATAATGTTTGATAAATTGTTCCAATCCCCAATCGGTAATATTGTCAATGCGGTTTCCGTTGGCGTCGTAGCGGTAGAGGGGGAGGCATTGGGCGTCTCCGTTCAGATGTAAATCAAACAGTTTATCGGAAATCAGTATGGAAAATGGCTTTGAATTTGATATTCCTGAAAAAGCAATCACCCAATTTTCATCCATTAACTTTTTTCCGAATATAGCTGTATGATTAGAAGTAAGCCTGTCGGATAATTTTTTATCGGAGTAATAAAACTTTTGATGAAAAGGACGATATAAATATCGAATGATGTTCTTTTCATTGAATATCAGTTTGTCTTTCCTGTTTAAATGAGTCTTCAGGGCTTCGCTCCATTTTATTGTATAGTCTAATGAAGCATTATCTTTTTTGTCTGAGTTTAATTGCTTGTTGTAGCGACCGACAAAATAGCTGATTTTCGAGGTGAGATTTTCTTTTGATAAATCAAATACCCATTCATCTCGTGCCGTATTTACGCCTAACGAAAACAACTCAAACAGCGTTTCATTTCCTCGTCCGAATTTGGCATTTTTACTGCATAACGACAGCAGACTATCGAAATCATTATCGGCAAGGTTTATCCAGTTGTTATGTTTGTCGGGACGGATAATTTCAAACCGGTCGATTAACTCTCTCAAATGATTTTCGGAGAGCCATTGCAACTTCTGTTCTTTTCGCCAAAAATCGTCTAATGTGATATAGTGGATTTTGCAGGTTTTGTTTTCGCGGTTTTGTTTTTTTACCAAAAACATTATCGCTACTCCTGTCTGTATTCCAAATACATTGTGGGTTGTTCCGGCTATTTTGGGATTGACGCGCACATCGCTGCGAGTATCTATGATATAAGCCGCTTCAAACTCCTGCTGAACAGTTTTGCGAAATCCGTCGAACGTACGGCTGTTGATAAAACTGCGGTTAGTAACGAATGCCACAATGCCGTTGCTGTCTAACCTATCAAACGCCCAGCGGTAAAACCGCGCATACATATCATATACTTTTGTTTTTTGTGCGGTGGAATATTTAATAAATGTTTCTTTTATTCGCTCATCAATATGCGGGTATTCGCGGTTTTTATTATTGTCATTTTCATTTGCTTGATTGGCGTTGTAGGGTGGATTTCCGATGATGACGGCTATTTTTCTTCTATTTTGATTTTTAATGCGTCCGCTGTTTTCTTCAGATACAAAATTCATATGTCCTTGCCCTTTATAGCGGGTTTCCGTATTGTCAAGCGTATCCACAAAGCAGAGATTTTTAAATTCGGCATATTTGCTCATCTTTTGCGTATATGTAAACTCTATGTTTAGATTGCTGATATAGTAGGGCAATATGGCAACTTCGTTTGCATGCATCTCATTTTTGTATTTATGCTCTAACTTATCAGCGCGGATATAATCAATCATATCGCAAATAAAAGTTCCCGTTCCTGTAGCAGGGTCAAGTATCTCTACATTTATATCTTCCAAGTATCTGCCGAAATGTTTTGAAAGCAGATAATCCGTACTCTCTATCATAAAGCGAACAATCTCATTTGGAGTATATACTACGCCCAAACGGTCGGCGGCTTCGGGATTGTAGCTTTTGTAAAATGTCTCATAAATAACTTTTAGAAATTTCTGTTTTTCGTGATGGTCGGCAATGCTTGATGCGGCGGCGTTAATAGCGTCATAATAGTGCCTGATACTGCCCAAAACCGTTTTTCGGATAGCGCCTGTAAAAAATGACTTAATGACTTTCTCAAGTTCGCGGGCAATGTTGTTTTCGCGGTGAAACTGCGTTTCTCCAAAGATAGTATTGAAAATATCTTCGGTCAAAATATGCTGTATCATCATTTCGCGCACATCTTCAACCGTAACCTGCGGATTGATACTATCGCGGCAAAGTTCCAAAAAATCGGCGGCAAAAGAGTTAAAATCATGATTTGTATTTTCCGCATCAATGATAATGGCGCGTATAGTATCGGTAACCTTCGGAATATCCTGCCTAAAAAGGTCTATGGCTTTGCGAAAATCTTGCACTTCCTGACGTTCAAATGAGATAAACTTCGTCAATAAACTATCCAGAGTTTCAGTACACTCTACCGATACGCGCATCACCTCTTCGCCGTTTTGTATCAAAATAACCGTTTTACTGTCTTCAAACAAGATATTTTCACGCGGATATCCTTTGGCGAATTTTTTTTCTATCTCTTCGTCGAGATTGTCGGCTTCGTCTTTACTCTCCCAATAGCCCCAATCCTGCCGCAAACTGTCTTTAAGCGTGCCGTCCGGCGTAATGGTTTTGCCCTCATGTGTTTTTACGCTGACTTCGGCAACCACAACTAATCCGCGCTGGCTTGCATATGTATTCAACAGATTGTAAAAAGCATTTCGGACGGCAGTCTCTTTTTTTGTTCCGCCAAAACGTATGATTTTTTCAACTTCAGTATAATATTGCCGTATAGCATAAAAACTGTTTTTATCTTTACTTAAAGCCATTTTATTCCTTTACAAGTGTACGGTAAATGTAGAATTTTCGCTTGATGCAGCGTAATCGAAACGCATTTACAGAAGTATATCGGATTTTGACATGAGAGCATAAGCATTTTAGCAGTTATCACAAACATGTAAAATTTATCCGCCTTAAGATGGATTTGGACATAAAAACGCAGCAAACTCAAAGCCACTTGAGTTCCTCTATCAATCCTTCGGGAGTAAGCGCGTAATTATTGTTTTGAAACTTCAAAGCCGCTAACGCGTGAGCTAACACGCCGTTAGCTGCGGCATCCAAAGGTGTATGCCCTTGAGCAAGAAGCGCGCCGATAACTCCAGCCAAAACATCGCCGCTGCCGCCCTTTGCCAAAGCTTGAGAGCCAAACGGGCAGACATACAAAATGCCATCTTGCGCGATTATCGTATTTGCGCCTTTTAAGACCAAAACACCTTTGAATTTACGTGAAAACTCTCTTGCCCAAAAAAATCTATTTTGCTGTATCGCGTCCACACTCTGCGTCCCAAAGCCAAATATTTCAAGCAAACTTACAAACTCTTTTGGATGTGGCGTAACGACGCATTTTGAAGTATTTAGCTTTGTGATTTTTTTATCGTAACACAAATCCGCATCTATCAAAAACGGTATATTTTCAAACCATGAAAACTCTATCTTTTGCGCTCCAAGTCCCATTCCTGCGATTATAGCCGTAGCTTTTGGCGGCATAGAAAAGGCTTGCATCAAAGAAGGATTAAACTCAAAAAGTTTCTCCTTTACTAACAAACTAACAAGTCCCGCGCCAAAACTAAGCGCTGTTAGTCCCGCCAATACCGAAGCTCCTGCTTTCTCGCCGCTAACAACCGTGAGATGTCCGAAGTCGCCTTTGTTGGCATTTTTGCGCTCGCGTATAGGCAAAACCAAATCGCTTTTTTCAAGCAAAAACATATCTGTTTTATCTTCAAAGCGGCTTCTGTCCAAACCCAAATCACAGCAGATGATTTCGCCTGTAAAATCCTTTGCAAAATCCTCAAACAAAACTGCTTTGAGCGCTCCCATGCAAAGCGTAAAATCCGCTCTAAACGAAGTTTGTAAATATATGGCCGTTGGAATGTCGCAGGCAATTTTTATGCCGCTTTTGGTGTTCAAGTTTGCAAGCAGTTTTGTCAAATCAGCATCTATGCTGCCTTTTTGTCCGCTTCCTAAAATGCAGTCCACGTAAATATCTGCGGATTTTGGCAAAGATTTTACAACCTTTGCACCAAGTGATTTTAAGCGTGAAAATTGTAGTTTGGCAAGTGGCGATTTTGGCTCATAAACGCAAAGAACGGATACTTTGAAAGCGCCGAAAAGCATTCTTGCCGCGGCAAAACCATCCGCGCCGTTATTTCCGCTGCCGCAGACAAAAAGTATATCCGCATCCTTTTTGGCATGAGATTTGATAAAATCAGCCATACCGCGAGCCGCATTTTCCATCAATATCTCTTCGCTTAAAAAAAACTTCTCCTGTGCGCGCTTATCCAACATGTTGGTTTTATGAAAAATCTTTTGCATGGTAAAATCCGATTTGAAATGGTTAATTATACTAATTTTACGCTAAAACTCATTATAACCGCTTATAAGTTTAATATCTGTATAATCTTTCCATTGCAAAATAAAATTACAGGCAGGCAGGAAAAATGTTTAGAGTTATCATTGCGGCGGCATTGTGCGTAAGCGCGTTATTTGCGGGAATGGGCGATACGATAACAATCGGCGAATTTACCATAAAATCCACGCCGCTAAAGACGAACGGATTGAAAATAGAGATATTCAAAGGCGGAAAACCGTTTCAAGAGCTTGAGGATACGGAATGGCCGAATTATTGCGACGTAAATTTTCTTTTTACGGAGAGTCAAGATAACCGAATTAGTTTCGGAACAATATGCGATAGCGAATATAACGCGGTTGAGATCGAATACAACGCAAAAAAACAGAAATTTGACTACGCGGGAGCGATGGAATGGTTTCGCACTATCCATAGGATTAAAGAGATGAAAGATTATTATATAGGGCTTACATACGCGACGGATTCCGAATTCGGCAAACAAGAGGGCAGCCTTAGGATTTTCAAAAAACCGTCAAATGAAAATATTCTAACAATAACAAGCAATGCGGAAAACAGCGATATTTTTGACGAAGTTTTTTCGTATTGCGAAAGCGAAGATTGCCTGCGAGTCGGGGATTATAACTTTGATGGAATCGAAGATTTTTCGCTATTTCGCGGATACGATCGACAAGGCGGCGAAGAAAGAACATATTTTCTATACGATCCAAAGAAAAAAGAGTTTGTTTTGAGCGAGATTGGCGGATACGGTTTGGAGTTTGACGCCAAAACCAAAACGATCAAAGCAAGCCATTCGGAAGCGGTTGGTTACGGTTCGGCAGATGTATATACGACATATAAAGTAGTAAATAATAAAATGGAGAAAATAAAAGAAGAGTGCAGCCTAACTTATTACGATGAAACGAGTTCAGCCGTTTTCGCGCATGATTGCGGCGACAATTATTGGGACGGTTTCACGCGTTTTAGATCTACGGGACCGAAAAAGAATTTTGAATTTGCCGTAGCTTTAAGCGGCAACGGAAAAGGCGTAGCGCTATACAAAGGACAAACGGAATTTATAACGCTTGTTTTAAGCGCCAAAAAAGGCGACGAACATATATACGACGAAATATATAACGGCAAAAAGAACGGACAATATATCATCAC